>NZ_SNMT01000138.1:0-204 GCF_013350575.1 Salmonella sp. SG203 | reverse complement strand
TATCCCGGCCAGACGGGCCAGCTATCTGATTGCCTATCTGAGGAGTAAAACATCACGGGTGGTCTGTGAATGCCGTCACCAGACCCTGCCCAATAAGGCACGACGCTATGAAATTTATGTTATCCGGGTTCTTGACGGTCCCGCTCCGTCCACGCGCCGTGAAAGGGCCGGACCGCCGCCGGTATCAAAACGCCGGGTCGGTAA
>NZ_SNMT01000137.1:0-205 GCF_013350575.1 Salmonella sp. SG203 | reverse complement strand
CTCCCTCCCCCCCCCTCTCCCCCGTGCGCCCCCCCACCCCCCCCCCCCCCCCCCCCCCCCCCCCCCCCCCCCCCCCCCCCCCCCCCCCCCCCCACCCCCCCCCCCCCCCCCCCCCCCCCCCCCCCCCCCCCCCCCCCCCCCCCCCCCCCCCCCCCCCCCCCCCCCCCCCCCCCCCCCCCCCCCCCCCCCCCCCCCCCCCCCCCCC
>NZ_SNMT01000136.1:0-208 GCF_013350575.1 Salmonella sp. SG203 | reverse complement strand
AATTGTTGACACCCGAATATACCCAATAGTAGCCATGATTTTCTCCTTTACATCAGATAAGGAAGAATTTTAGTCGCTTTTCTCATGGAGGATTGCTTTATCAAAAACCTTCCAAAAGGAAAATTTTATGGCACAAGTAATCAACACTAACAGTCTGTCGCTGCTGACCCAGAATAACCTGAACAAATCCCAGTCCGCACTGGGCACC
>NZ_SNMT01000135.1:0-208 GCF_013350575.1 Salmonella sp. SG203 | reverse complement strand
CGAATGTTGCGAACGAACAGCTCCTTATGCGGATATCGTCACCGCTCTGCGATTTTTATAGCGCATCAGCCACACGATTTATTGGTTCTTGAAAACCAAGGTTTTTGATAACCAATGTTATGCCAGGCTTACCTGTGTCATCCAGGTTATCGACACTTGAGGCATAAACTTTACTACTTTTTCCGTCTGTAATTGCTTACACCTAACG
>NZ_SNMT01000134.1:0-208 GCF_013350575.1 Salmonella sp. SG203 | reverse complement strand
CGTTAGGTGTAAGCAATTACAGACGGAAAAAGTAGTAAAGTTTATGCCTCAAGTGTCGATAACCTGGATGACACAGGTAAGCCTGGCATAACATTGGTTATCAAAAACCTTCCAAAAGGAAAATTTTATGGCACAAGTAATCAACACTAACAGTCTGTCGCTGCTGACCCAGAATAACCTGAACAAATCCCAGTCCGCACTGGGCACC
>NZ_SNMT01000133.1:0-208 GCF_013350575.1 Salmonella sp. SG203 | reverse complement strand
AATTGTTGACACCCGAATATACCCAATAGTAGCCATGATTTTCTCCTTTACATCAGATAAGGAAGAATTTTAGTCGCTTTTCTCATGGAGGATTGCTTTATCAAAAACCTTGGTTTTCAAGAACCAATAAATCGTGTGGCTGATGCGCTATAAAAATCGCAGAGCGGTGACGATATCCGCATAAGGAGCTGTTCGTTCGCAACATTCG
>NZ_SNMT01000132.1:0-209 GCF_013350575.1 Salmonella sp. SG203 | reverse complement strand
AAGACGACGACGTTGATAGGCCGGGTGTGTAAGCGCAGCGATGCGTTGAGCTAACCGGTACTAATGAACCGTGAGGCTTAACCTTACAACGCCGAAGCTGTTTTGGCGGATTGAGAAGACAACAATTTTCAGCTCAGATTCAGAGTCCGAAGGATTTTACGCTGAGACAAGGCGGCAAACGCAGCGACGGAAGGAGCATACAGAAGTAT
>NZ_SNMT01000131.1:0-211 GCF_013350575.1 Salmonella sp. SG203 | reverse complement strand
ATACTTCTGTATGCTCCTTCCGTCGCTGCGTTTGCCGCCTTGTCTCAGCGTAAAATCCTTCGGACTCTGAATCTGAGCTGAAAATTGTTGTCTTCTCAATCCGCCAAAACATCTTCGGCGTTGTAAGGTTAAGCCTCACGGTTCATTAGTACCGGTTAGCTCAACGCATCGCTGCGCTTACACACCCGGCCTATCAACGTCGTCGTCTTCA
>NZ_SNMT01000130.1:0-224 GCF_013350575.1 Salmonella sp. SG203 | reverse complement strand
TATCGCAGATTAGCACGCCCTTCATCGCCTCTGACTGCCAGGGCATCCACCGTGTACGCTTAGTCGCTTAACCTCACAACCCGAAGATGTTTCTTTCGATTCATCATCGTGTTGCGAAAATTTGAGAGACTCACGAACAACTTTCGTTGTTCTGTGTTTCAATTTTCAGCTTGATCCAGATTTTTAAAGAGCAAATATCTCAAACGTGACTCGTAAGTCAGTTT
>NZ_SNMT01000129.1:0-224 GCF_013350575.1 Salmonella sp. SG203 | reverse complement strand
CTAATTTTTCAACATTAGTCGGTTCGGTCCTCCAGTTAGTGTTACCCAACCTTCAACCTGCCCATGGCTAGATCACCGGGTTTCGGGTCTATACCCTGCAACTTAACGCCCGGTTAAGACTCGGTTTCCCTCCGGCTCCCCTATTCGGTTAACCTTGCTACAGAATATAAGTCGCTGACCCATTATACAAAAGGTACGCAGTCACACCCAAAAGGGTGCTCCCA
>NZ_SNMT01000128.1:0-224 GCF_013350575.1 Salmonella sp. SG203 | reverse complement strand
AGTGTACCTGAAAGGGTTCACTGCGAAGTTTTGCTCTTTAAAAATCTGGATCAAGCTGAAAATTGAAACACAGAACAACGAAAGTTGTTCGTGAGTCTCTCAAATTTTCGCAGCACGATGATGAATCGAAAGAAACATCTTCGGGTTGTGAGGTTAAGCGACTAAGCGTACACGGTGGATGCCCTGGCAGTCAGAGGCGATGAAGGGCGTGCTAATCTGCGATA
>NZ_SNMT01000127.1:0-234 GCF_013350575.1 Salmonella sp. SG203 | reverse complement strand
CGGGCTTTTCACCCGCTTTATCGTTACTTATGTCAGCATTCGCACTTCTGATACCTCCAGCAACCCTCACAGGCCACCTTCACAGGCTTACAGAACGCTCCCCTACCCAACAACGCCTGAGCGTCGCTGCCGCAGCTTCGGTGCATGGTTTAGCCCCGTTACATCTTCCGCGCAGGCCGACTCGACCAGTGAGCTATTACGCTTTCTTTAAATGATGGCTGCTTCTAAGCCAAC
>NZ_SNMT01000126.1:0-243 GCF_013350575.1 Salmonella sp. SG203 | reverse complement strand
ACCGTCGTTAGCGTTACGGGAAGCCTGAGTCAGACCTTTGATGTTCGCGGTGAAACGGTTAGCAATCGCCTGACCTGCCGCATCGTCTTTCGCGCTGTTGATACGCAGACCAGAAGACAGACGCTCGATAGCGGTGCCCAGTGCGGACTGGGATTTGTTCAGGTTATTCTGGGTCAGCAGCGACAGACTGTTAGTGTTGATTACTTGTGCCATAAAATTTTCCTTTTGGAAGGTTTTTGATAA
>NZ_SNMT01000125.1:0-243 GCF_013350575.1 Salmonella sp. SG203 | reverse complement strand
GCGGCGTTGCCTGCGCTCGTAAAGTCAGTCACATACTTCTGTATGCTCCTTCCTTTCCTTCGCTTGCCGCCTTGCTGCTGCGCAAATTATTGCGTACTCAACTCTGAATCAGTGCTGAAAATCGTCTCTCAACCGCCAAAACATCTTCGGCGTTGTAAGGTTAAGCCTCACGGTTCATTAGTACCGGTTAGCTCAACGCATCGCTGCGCTTACACACCCGGCCTATCAACGTCGTCGTCTTCA
>NZ_SNMT01000124.1:0-262 GCF_013350575.1 Salmonella sp. SG203 | reverse complement strand
GCGAAATGTGGCGTTCTGCGCGAGCGGGAATGTGGTGATTAAAAAGTGAGCTATGTTGCCACTGGCAACACGGTATAAAAAATGACCAGTTCATCATGCTGGCGTGTACTGAGTGAAGCGAAATGTGGCGTTCTGCGTGAGCGGGAATTTAGTGATTAAAAAGTGAGCTATGTTGCCACTGGCAACACGGTATAAAAAATGACCAGTTCATCATGCTGGCGGGTGCTGAGCGAGGCGAAATGTGGCGTTCTGCGTGAGCGGG
>NZ_SNMT01000123.1:0-275 GCF_013350575.1 Salmonella sp. SG203 | reverse complement strand
GTGGTACAGCGGGACTCGTCGGCAGAACGCCGTCAGGTGTATGAGCTGCAGAACCGGCTGTCACATAACAACCGCAGCCTGAAGCAGGTGGTCACCGCTTCCGGTTACCGTGAGCAGGAAAAACCGGTGGTCGTGGATATCTGTACGGACGGTGAGTCATCGTGCCGCCACCTGGATGCAGGCACACCTGACAGGCCATTGCACCCGTAAGGGGCTGACCTTCTGTTTTAACACCTGAATAACCTTTCCGGCCGGGGCCTCAGCCCCGGTCCGGG
>NZ_SNMT01000122.1:0-275 GCF_013350575.1 Salmonella sp. SG203 | reverse complement strand
TGGGGAGACCCCACACTACCATCGGCGCTACGGCGTTTCACTTCTGAGTTCGGCATGGGGTCAGGTGGGACCACCGCGCTAGTGCCGCCAGGCAAATTCTTTGTGCTCTGTCCTGTGTCTTTTACACTGATACGGCGTTGGCTGCTCTTGCGAGCGTCAGTCACATACTTCTGTATGCTCCTTCCGTCGCTGCGTTTGCCGCCTTGTCTCAGCGTAAAATCCTTCGGACTCTGAATCTGAGCTGAAAATTGTTGTCTTCTCAATCCGCCAAAACA
>NZ_SNMT01000121.1:0-318 GCF_013350575.1 Salmonella sp. SG203 | reverse complement strand
CGGGCTTTTCACCCGCTTTATCGTTACTTATGTCAGCATTCGCACTTCTGATACCTCCAGCAACCCTCACAGGCCACCTTCACAGGCTTACAGAACGCTCCCCTACCCAACGAACGTATCCCTAAGCCAACTCGACTTTAATGAACGCTTTGACGTCGCTTCGCTCCGTCAATCGTCAACTCCGTAAAGTTGTCTTGGGTGATACGTTCGCTGCCGCAGCTTCGGTGCATGGTTTAGCCCCGTTACATCTTCCGCGCAGGCCGACTCGACCAGTGAGCTATTACGCTTTCTTTAAATGATGGCTGCTTCTAAGCCAAC
>NZ_SNMT01000120.1:0-328 GCF_013350575.1 Salmonella sp. SG203 | reverse complement strand
CTAATTTTTCAACATTAGTCGGTTCGGTCCTCCAGTTAGTGTTACCCAACCTTCAACCTGCCCATGGCTAGATCACCGGGTTTCGGGTCTATACCCTGCAACTTAACGCCCAATTAAGACTCGGTTTCCCTCCGGCTCCCCTATTCGGTTAACCTTGCTACAGAATATAAGTCGCTGACCCATTATACAAAAGGTACGCAGTCACACCCAAAAGGGTGCTCCCACTGCTTGTACGTACACGGTTTCAGGTTCTTTTTCACTCCCCTCGCCGGGGTTCTTTTCGCCTTTCCCTCACGGTACTGGTTCACTATCGGTCAGTCAGGAGTAT
>NZ_SNMT01000119.1:0-336 GCF_013350575.1 Salmonella sp. SG203 | reverse complement strand
ATACTCCTGACTGACCGATAGTGAACCAGTACCGTGAGGGAAAGGCGAAAAGAACCCCGGCGAGGGGAGTGAAAAAGAACCTGAAACCGTGTACGTACAAGCAGTGGGAGCCCCACCACCAAAGCATTCTCTGGTGTTGAAGGCCCTGCAAAGCAGCATCGCGGTGGCGGAGCGTCGTTTGCGACGCCCAACACACAAAACAAGCGGTGAGTGCTTTGGGGTGGGGTGACTGCGTACCTTTTGTATAATGGGTCAGCGACTTATATTCTGTAGCAAGGTTAACCGAATAGGGGAGCCGGAGGGAAACCGAGTCTTAATTGGGCGTTAAGTTGCAGG
>NZ_SNMT01000118.1:0-344 GCF_013350575.1 Salmonella sp. SG203 | reverse complement strand
CTGATATCCGCATTAACCGTAATGTTCCCGCCCTGAGTACCCGTTCCGTGCGTATCCACCGTCACACTGGTTCCGTTATTCAGCTGGTCTGCAATTTTCACTGCACTGACCTTGGCCCCCGCAGCTGACGGACTGAACACATGGTCCGTATCGCTGTCCAGTTTCGGCTCCGTTCCCTTACCGGTTTCCGTCACATTTGTATTGCTGCTTCCACTGACTATCGTCACGTCCAGCGGGTCAAGCAACCAGTTGCCGCCCCGGCCATTCAGGGCCGATGCCTCCACATCACCGAACGCCTGCAGGTTATGGTGCGAGGAAGTCTCCACCTGGCCACCGTTGCCTGA
>NZ_SNMT01000117.1:0-366 GCF_013350575.1 Salmonella sp. SG203 | reverse complement strand
TTATTTTATTTCAGACTACATCCGGGTGGGCGTGTGGAAACTGGCAAGCAGACTCACAGAAAGGCCAGAAAATAATGAGAATCATTACTTTCCGATATATTATTTTAAATTAATGTGATCGAACTCACTTAAAAGAGAAAACGCCATTTTGCAGACTCTGCCCGGAAGATTGAAAATAACCACCTGTATACCCTAAAGTTGGTGTTTTCCGTTCATTCAGGGTTTTAATGGATACAGTATTAACAGGAAATATTCCTTCCCGGCGACGAATGCCGTCACAGCCTTTTCTTAAATGGGCTGGCGGTAAACGTCGCAGTCTTGACAGACTGCAGCGCTGGCTACCCTCTCCGGAGGAGGTGGAGTGTC
>NZ_SNMT01000116.1:0-403 GCF_013350575.1 Salmonella sp. SG203 | reverse complement strand
CGTTTTCAGCCGCCCGGACAGCACCGACAGTTTCCCCCGGCCTTTATAAATCTCCTCAAGCAGACGGCGCTGGGCCGGCGTCACCCCGTGCGCCAGAGTTTCCCTGAACATCAGTACTGACATATAGTTCATCAGCCGCTTCGGATGATTAAAAATCAGCGGAACATCTGAATACCCCGTGACCGGCTCCGGCAGGAACAGAAAACCGGCCAGGGCACCCTGCAGCTGACCGGGGGTTCCGGCACGCTCCCCACCGTTCTGTTGCGTTCCTGACATTTTTTCGTGTGATATTACCGGGATATCCCCGAACACCTTCAGTACCAGCCGGTCGCTGAACATCAGTTCATCGCTGATAACCAGTACAGGGTGAAACAACAGCGCCTGCCTCAGGGCATAGAACAGA
>NZ_SNMT01000115.1:0-425 GCF_013350575.1 Salmonella sp. SG203 | reverse complement strand
CAACTATGCCAAAACGTTTGATAAAACCGGCAGTACCCTGGCGTTCGTCGGATACCGCTTCTCGGACCGCCATTTTCTGTCCATGCCGGAGTACCTGCAGCGTCGGGCCACCGACGGCGGCGATGCATGGCATGAAAAACAAAGCTACACCGTGACTTACAGCCAGTCCGTTCCGGTACTCAACATGAGCGCGGCCCTCTCGGTAAGCCGGCTCAATTACTGGAATGCGCAGTCCAACAATAACTACATGCTCAGCTTCAATAAAGTGTTCAGTCTCGGCGACCTTCAGGGGCTCTCAGCCTCGGTGTCGTTTGCCCGTAACCAGTACACCGGCGGGGGCAGCCAGAACCAGGTCTACGCCACCATCAGTATCCCGTGGGGCGACAGCCGTCAGGTGAGCTACAGCGTGCAGAAGGATAACCGGG
>NZ_SNMT01000114.1:0-469 GCF_013350575.1 Salmonella sp. SG203 | reverse complement strand
TCGCTGATAACCAGTACAGGGTGAAACAACAGCGCCTGCCTCAGGGCATAGAACAGAAAAATATGCTCACGCGGGCGCAGACACAGTATCAGCGTCGTCTCCGGCTGCCGGCCCAGCTGCTTCAGCAGCGCTGGCAGAGTGTACGTAGTGTCACAGTCACTCTCCGGCAGGGCTGATTCTGCCAGATGCGCCACGGCGGTCACCACCGGCCAGCAGTCTCCGTGGACGATAACCCGCCGGGCCCCCGTCTGCTGGTCACATACCGCCATCATCAGTCCCCTTCTTTTTCAGTATCTTTCCCGCGTTTCTGTTGCTGCACAGCCGGTTCCACAGTTCATTTGCCATCGACCTGTCACCGTTACCGACCCGGCGTTTTGATACCGGCGGCGGTCCGGCCCTTTCACGGCGCGTGGACGGAGCGGGACCGTCAAGAACCCGGATAACATAAATTTCATAGCGTCGTGCCTTA
>NZ_SNMT01000113.1:0-471 GCF_013350575.1 Salmonella sp. SG203 | reverse complement strand
CCCACCCGGCGGGTCTGCGTCGTCCGGAGCGCGGAACGCTGTTTCTCCGTCACCGGCCTTTTTCCGGGCTCATCCTTCACGTCCAGCACCCTCACCTCATAACGCGCCACCGGCATACCCTCATGCTTCACCCTTCTCTGCTCACACACCACCTGCTCCTTCTTTCTCACCAGGTACGTCAGCTGGTACGTCGCACCCCGCTCGCTTATCCCGAACGCCTGCGCGATATCCCGGCGGCTCACCCAGCCCCCGTGGCGCAGACACCATTGTGCCACCAGTATGTACAGCGGCCTGTCCGCCCACGCCTCCAGCCCCGCCGGCACCAGGCAGGCTTCATGGTTACGCTGGCAGGGCGCACGCCGGTTTTTCTTCTCACTCATCCCGGCCTCCCGGACCACCGTACTCCTGCAGCCAGCCCTTCAGCAGACTGTGCAGCACCGCCCCGGCATACAGCTCCCCCCGGGCCGCCTG
>NZ_SNMT01000112.1:0-472 GCF_013350575.1 Salmonella sp. SG203 | reverse complement strand
TCCCGCCCCGCTTCCGGCGGCAGCATGAACGGCACCGTGCCACGGCATATCTCCCGCAGCTGACGGCGATGCTCCGGGGAGTCACACCACCGCTTCAGCGCCATCCGGTTCACGCTCACCTGCAGGCAGTCCACACGGTGTCTCACCTCCCGGTAAAATTCGTTCTGCTCCATACCACTCCCTCACCGCACTTCCGGCCAGCCGAACACCGTCCACAGCCGCGGCGTCAGCAGCAGCCCCAGCAGGACGGCAAAGTCCACGCACAGGCAGCTCAGCAGCAGGTACTCACTGTCAGCCAGCGACCAGCCGTCCTGCATCAGCATCACGCCTCCCGTACTGAACAGCATCACCGTCTGCCCCAGGTACACTGCCCCGTATGTCAGCAGCGCCACCCGCGGATACCGGCCCCGCAGCGGGTACACCGCACACAGCAGGGCTGCCGGCAGCGCCGCCACCAGGTTTATCACCGTGA
>NZ_SNMT01000111.1:0-482 GCF_013350575.1 Salmonella sp. SG203 | reverse complement strand
GCAGTAACAGGGAAGTTCAGTCAGAATGTTACCGTGAAAGTTCGCTATCAGTAAGTCACTGCGGGTTTTTAAAAATTAAATACCCGCTGAATGCCCGTGCGGGAAAAACAAATAATAAAACATATTAAAAATATTTTAATGATACCTCCGGTCTTTTTTTCGTTAATCATGATGACGAGGTTTTTATGTGCCCTGACAATACACGAGCAAAAAAGCGGTACCTGACTCCCGGTAATGATATTCATTATCCCGGCCAGACCAACCATGATGCCTGCTTTATTCCGGAATGTGTCCGCCGGTATGCCGGGGAGCCCCTGTATGTCATCGTGGCACACTGGTGTCTGTTGCAGCAGGACTGGGTTCAGCGTAACCGGATATCAGAGGCGTTTCATATCCCGGCCAGACGGGCCAGCTATCTGATTGCCTATCTGAGGAGTAAAACATCACGGGTGGTCTGTGAATGCCGTCACCAGACCCTGCCC
>NZ_SNMT01000110.1:0-500 GCF_013350575.1 Salmonella sp. SG203 | reverse complement strand
TAAGGCACGACGCTATGAAATTTATGTTATCCGGGTTCTTGACGGTCCCGCTCCGTCCACGCGCCGTGAAAGGGCCGGACCGCCGCCGGTATCAAAACGCCGGGTCGGTAATGGTGACAGGTCGATGGCAAATGAACTGTGGAACCGGCTGTGCAGCGACAGAAACGCGGGAAAGATACTGAAAAAGAAGGGGACTGATGATGGCGGGATGTGACCAGCAGACGGGGGCCCGGCGGGTTATCGTCCACGGAGACTGCTGGCCGGTGGTGACCGCCGTGGCGCATCTGGCAAAATCAGCCCTGCCGGAGAGCGACTGTGAAACCACATACACCCTGCCGGACCTGTTGCCACGCCTGTCCCGGCAGCCGGAGACGACGCTGATACTGTGCCTGCGCCCGCGTGAGCATATTTTTCTGTTCTATGCCCTGAGGCAGGCGCTGTTGTTTCACCCTGTACTGGTTATCAGCGATGAACTGATGTTCAGCGACCGGCTGGTACTG
>NZ_SNMT01000109.1:0-505 GCF_013350575.1 Salmonella sp. SG203 | reverse complement strand
TGACTGGGGTGAAGTCGTAACAAGGTAACCGTAGGGGAACCTGCGGTTGGATCACCTCCTTACCTTAAAGAAGCGTACTTTGCAGTGCTCACACAGATTGTCTGATGAAAAGTGAAAAGCAAGGCGTCTTGCGATTGAGACTTCAGTGTCCCCTTCGTCTAGAGGCCCAGGACACCGCCCTTTCACGGCGGTAACAGGGGTTCGAATCCCCTAGGGGACGCCACTTGCTGGTTTGTGAGTGAAAGTCACCTGCCCTAATATCTCAAAACTGACTTACGAGTCACGTTTGAGATATTTGCTCTTTAAAAATCTGGATCAAGCTGAAAATTGAAACACAGAACAACGAAAGTTGTTCGTGAGTCTCTCAAATTTTCGCGACACGAGAATGTTTTACGAAACATCTTCGGGTTGTGAGGTTAAGCGACTAAGCGTACACGGTGGATGCCCTGGCAGTCAGAGGCGATGAAGGGCGTGCTAATCTGCGATAAGCGCCGGTAAGGTGATA
>NZ_SNMT01000108.1:0-523 GCF_013350575.1 Salmonella sp. SG203 | reverse complement strand
TCGCTGCCGCAGCTTCGGTGCATGGTTTAGCCCCGTTACATCTTCCGCGCAGGCCGACTCGACCAGTGAGCTATTACGCTTTCTTTAAATGATGGCTGCTTCTAAGCCAACATCCTGGCTGTCTGGGCCTTCCCACATCGTTTCCCACTTAACCATGACTTTGGGACCTTAGCTGGCGGTCTGGGTTGTTTCCCTCTTCACGACGGACGTTAGCACCCGCCGTGTGTCTCCCGTGATAACATTCTCCGGTATTCGCAGTTTGCATCGGGTTGGTAAGCCGGGATGGCCCCCTAGCCGAAACAGTGCTCTACCCCCGGAGATGAATTCACGAGGCGCTACCTAAATAGCTTTCGGGGAGAACCAGCTATCTCCCGGTTTGATTGGCCTTTCACCCCCAGCCACAGGTCATCCGCTAATTTTTCAACATTAGTCGGTTCGGTCCTCCAGTTAGTGTTACCCAACCTTCAACCTGCCCATGGCTAGATCACCGGGTTTCGGGTCTATACCCTGCAACTTAACGCCC
>NZ_SNMT01000107.1:0-527 GCF_013350575.1 Salmonella sp. SG203 | reverse complement strand
TCCTCACCCTCCGGCTTCCGTCTGCCGTGTCGTCAGGCTGCGGCTTCCCTTGCGCCCCTGCATCCCCGGCTTTAACGCCCGTCTGTTATGGATGCACGGCACCGCCCGGTGTCGCGGACAATGTGATTACGGAGGAAGTTTTTATGCATCATTCAAATCAGCAACATGCGCGCATCATTAACGTCGAAGAGTCAGACCGCCTGTCTTTTCTGCCGTACCTGTTTGGCGACGACTTCATGATTGCAGAAATGCAGGTGTACGCACTGGCCGGAAAAATGATTACCGGATATGAGGGCGGTTTCTGGCACTTCATCCGCCTGCCGGATGGTGGCGGCTACATGATGCCGGACTGCGGGCCTGTACATCTGGTTAACAGTGAAAACTGGTTTGACCGTACCGTCAGCGCGGATGCGGCGGGGATTATCCTCACCACCCTCGCCGTTAACCGCCGTCTGTGGACGCATCACGAGTGCGGTAACGCCGCGCTGACACGCCTTTTTCAGATGCGGGACGCTCAGTTATGGAAT
>NZ_SNMT01000106.1:0-532 GCF_013350575.1 Salmonella sp. SG203 | reverse complement strand
CAAGACAGCACAGGATAAACCACTGCCGCGCGTTCACCGTCCCCGGCAGACGCCTCAGCGCCTCCTGACGGATGTCCCTGACCAGACGTGCCGTCCGCGACCGGCTCATCACCACGCGCCCCCGCAGCAGCGGAGTCAGGGCATCCAGTACCGGAATATGTTCGTGCGGGCGCAGGCACAGCAGTACCCCCACCACCCCGTACCGCCGCAGGGTCTGTACCAGCGCAGACAGACCGGACGCCCTCTCTACCACCGCCCGTGGCCACCGCTGCGACACCAGGCTGCACACCGCCGCCGTCACCGCCCACTCATCTCCGTACACCACTACCCGGGGACTGTCACGCCCGCTCATGACTTTCTGCCCCGCTGCAGGCTGTTCCAGATATCCCTCATCTGTGCCCTTACGCCCTCATCCGCATTGCCCACCCGGCGGGTCTGCGTCGTCCGGAGCGCGGAACGCTGTTTCTCCGTCACCGGCCTTTTTCCGGGCTCATCCTTCACGTCCAGCACCCTCACCTCATAACGCGCCACC
>NZ_SNMT01000105.1:0-535 GCF_013350575.1 Salmonella sp. SG203 | reverse complement strand
TGACTGGGGTGAAGTCGTAACAAGGTAACCGTAGGGGAACCTGCGGTTGGATCACCTCCTTACCTTAAAGAAGCGTACTTTGCAGTGCTCACACAGATTGTCTGATGAAAAACGAGCAGTAAAACCTCTACAGGCTTGTAGCTCAGGTGGTTAGAGCGCACCCCTGATAAGGGTGAGGTCGGTGGTTCAAGTCCACTCAGGCCTACCAGATTCGCTCCCGTGCTTTGTTGTGGCAAAGCTCGCATACTTCAGTATGCTTCGCTTCACCACGCCGCGCCCGGAAACGAATCAAAGGTAAGAGGTTCTGACTACACGATGGGGCTATAGCTCAGCTGGGAGAGCGCCTGCTTTGCACGCAGGAGGTCTGCGGTTCGATCCCGCATAGCTCCACCATCTCGTGAGTGTTTACGAAAAAATACTTCAGAGTGTACCTGAAAGGGTTCACTGCGAAGTTTTGCTCTTTAAAAATCTGGATCAAGCTGAAAATTGAAACACAGAACAACGAAAGTTGTTCGTGAGTCTCTCAAATTTTCGC
>NZ_SNMT01000104.1:0-550 GCF_013350575.1 Salmonella sp. SG203 | reverse complement strand
CCCGGCAGGTTGTCAGCGGGTGATATCCCGCCAGTCATTCCCCCACTCGTCGCGCAGTACCGGCGCATCCGTTGAGCCGGTCACTGTCCACGCATCGGGGAACTTCAGACCACGCAGGATACTGTTTTCCACGTCATCGAGCAGAAAAGAGGTTTTCCTGTGCCGCCGAGAGAACACCACCATCCTGCCCGGTCAGCACGAGCGCCACCTGGCAACACCACGCCAGATGACCTGATTTTCTGTCAGCGTCACGGCTTCTCCCGTGAATCAAAAAACTGATGTAATTCATCAAGCATAATCAGCGCACGTCGGCCTGTCTTACGGGGAAACATTCGCCGCATCTCACGCGTCAGCTGCTTCTTCTCCCATCCGTAAGGGAAAATAATGCTGTAGTTCCTCCTCTCAGAAAGGATATCAGGGCCCGCGACGATTCGCGCCACCTCCTTGTATCTTAAAATTTGTTTAAAATATCCATGGTTAGATTTGGCAAGGTGTATGCAGCCTGATACCTCCAGGGGTTCATAGCCCGTGAATAAGCGACCGGCGCATA
>NZ_SNMT01000103.1:0-551 GCF_013350575.1 Salmonella sp. SG203 | reverse complement strand
ACCGTCAGCCAGAATGGTCGCATTCTGTACCAGACCCGGGTGTCGCCGGGGCCTTTTGAGCTTCCCGACCTGAGCCAGAATATCAGCGGCAACCTGGATGTCAGCGTCCGGGAAAGCGACGGCAGCGTCCGGACCTGGCAGGTCAACACGGCCAGCGTCCCCTTTATGGCACGCCAGGGACAGGTTCGCTATAAGGTGGCCGCCGGACGTCCGCTGTACGGCGGGACGCATAACAACAGCACGGTCAGCCCTGACTTTCTGCTCGGGGAGGCCACCTGGGGAGCATTTAACAACACGTCGCTGTATGGCGGCCTCATTGCCTCCACCGGCGACTACCAGTCCGCGGCGCTCGGGATCGGCCAGAATATGGGGCTGTTGGGCGCTCTGTCTGCGGACGTCACCCGCTCAGATGCACCACGGTTGCCGCACGGGCAGAAGCAGTCCGGTTACAGCTACCGTATCAACTATGCCAAAACGTTTGATAAAACCGGCAGTACCCTGGCGTTCGTCGGATACCGCTTCTCGGACCGCCATTTTCTGTCCATGCCGGA
>NZ_SNMT01000102.1:0-560 GCF_013350575.1 Salmonella sp. SG203 | reverse complement strand
GAAACATCTTCGGGTTGTGAGGTTAAGCGACTAAGCGTACACGGTGGATGCCCTGGCAGTCAGAGGCGATGAAGGGCGTGCTAATCTGCGATAAGCGCCGGTAAGGTGATATGAACCGTTATAACCGGCGATACCCGAATGGGGAAACCCAGTGTGATTCGTCACACTATCATTAACTGAATCCATAGGTTAATGAGGCGAACCGGGGGAACTGAAACATCTAAGTACCCCGAGGAAAAGAAATCAACCGAGATTCCCCCAGTAGCGGCGAGCGAACGGGGAGGAGCCCAGAGCCTGAATCAGCATGTGTGTTAGTGGAAGCGTCTGGAAAGGCGCGCGATACAGGGTGACAGCCCCGTACACAAAAGCGCATGTGCTGTGAGCTCGATGAGTAGGGCGGGACACGTGGTATCCTGTCTGAATATGGGGGGACCATCCTCCAAGGCTAAATACTCCTGACTGACCGATAGTGAACCAGTACCGTGAGGGAAAGGCGAAAAGAACCCCGGCGAGGGGAGTGAAAAAGAACCTGAAACCGTGTACGTACAAGCAGTGGGAGC
>NZ_SNMT01000101.1:0-573 GCF_013350575.1 Salmonella sp. SG203 | reverse complement strand
GGTCAGTGCAGTGAAAATTGCAGACCAGCTGAATAACGGAACCAGTGTGACGGTGGATACGCACGGAACGGGTACTCAGGGCGGGAACATTACGGTTAATGCGGATATCAGCAAGACAAAAGGCGGGGATGCCACGCTGACGCTGAACGCAGACAACAGCATCAACATCACGAATCATACTATAAGCTCCACCGCAGATAAGCTGGATGTCAACCTGTATGCGGCGGGAAGTGCTGACGGTACCCTCACGCTGAACCACGCAACGGTATCGACAAACGGCGGAAATATTGCGCTGGGAATGAAGCCGGCCACAACCGGTACCAGTGTATCAACCGGGGTGGTCCTTAACATCAGTAATCACACGGCCCTGAATGCGGCAGCCGACAGCAGTCCGTCTGCATTGACCAACGGTAACATCACCCTGACGGCGAACAAAGGGGCAACTCTGAGCAGTGTGAATCTGACGGGGAACAACATCACGATTACTGCCAGCAGCAGTACGGCTGATGCACTGTCGATAAGCGGTCAGAGTAAACTGAACGCAGACACGAATCTGACGGTGTCCGGGGTGAG
>NZ_SNMT01000100.1:0-576 GCF_013350575.1 Salmonella sp. SG203 | reverse complement strand
GAACGGGGTGGTGGATGTGGTACGCCAGGGACTGCCCGGCGTCTGTATGAGCGGTCCGGAGGTCCACACGCATATTGATGAGGGGTTGTTCAGGCGTCTGGGGCTGCCGGAGGAACTGATTGCCGGAGACCGGGAGACGTACATCCGTGCGGTGGTCCGTCTGGCGGAGGACGATGCCTGGCGTGAATCGCTGCAGGCGCAGCTGCAGGAGAACGACCCGGAGCAGGTACTGTTCACGGGACATCCTGAGAAGTTTGCGGCGGCGGTGCAGGCCCTGTGGGAGGCGTCTGTTTCCGGCCGGGAGGAGGGGGCGCCATGAAAGCACGTGAAACGGCACCGCATATCCGCCGTCCGGGGAAAGTGTACCGGACGGAGGACTATGACGACGAGGGCAACCTGAAGGCGCCGGTGTGGCTGTGGGCGGTGGTGGCGTGGATGCTGCTGCCGTGGTGGCTGACGGCCGCCGGGATAGTGTCACACAACACGCCGGCGCTGGCGGAGGCGCTGTACCCGACGATGACGGTCACGGTGATAAACCTGGTGGCGGCGCTGCCGGCAGCCCTGCTGTGTGCGGTG
>NZ_SNMT01000099.1:0-600 GCF_013350575.1 Salmonella sp. SG203 | reverse complement strand
TCATTTTTGCCTGTCATCCCCGGCATCGTCGCAGCCGCCGGCTGAAAAACTAAAAAAGAGAAGGGATTCGCCTCCCCTTCTCTCACCCGTTACCGTTTACAGCTTATCGCTTAATGCTTATCGCTCACCTGGCTGATACTCCGGGCTTCGTTCACCACTTCCCGGAGTACGCGGCGGTCAAGCCACCGGCGGCAGGGGTCTCCCGGGAAACGCAGAATGTCAGTCATCACGCCGCAACCTTCAATATCCTCTTCCTGCTCATTAACCAGCGTCAGCAGTACCGGGCAGAAACGGGCATTGCGGACAAGAATGGCATCCAGCACCTTATCCAGTTCGTCCCCGTCGTCTGCATCGAGCCAGTTCTCATGGTCGTATTCGTCGGCCAGAAGCCGCCAGTTCCCGATGCGCTTTTCCAGCAGACGGGGCACGCCGGACGGCGCCAGCGCTGCCGCAATGCGCCGCGCATCCTGGCGGACGATTTCACATACTCGGTCAGCGGATGCTTTCAGGAACGTCAGCAGGTCGGCGCATTCTTCCGTGGTCAGCCATTCCTGTGCATATGGCAGGCGGATTTCGGTACATTCGCGTACCGTGGCAGGG
>NZ_SNMT01000098.1:0-614 GCF_013350575.1 Salmonella sp. SG203 | reverse complement strand
GCCATAAAGTCTTCCGTGCTGATGTTCTTCGTCGACGCCAGCAGCCCCGCCGTGTTCACCCTGGCGCCCTTACCGAACATCACCCCCGCCGGGTTGACCAGCATCACCTGGCCGTTCGCCGTCAGCGTACCCAGTATCTGCGACTCATGCCCGCCGGTCACACGGTTCAGCGCCACCGCGCTGCTGTCCGGCTGCACGAACTGCACCGTATGGTTCTGCCCGATATCAAAACTGTTCCACCTGGTCACCAGCCCGTGCGTGCTCTGGTGAATGGTCATCTGGTTGCCACTGGTACTGATACTCCCCTGGCCGGCCACCACCTGCCCACCCACAGGCAGGTCCGGGTTTGCCAGCGCCAGTCCCGGCAGCATGCCGATTACCAGTCCCGTCAGCACGGCCAGCGGTGTCAGGGTCCCCATGAGTCTGCGGAAGGTGCTGACACCCTGCAGTCCGCACAGTCCGGCAACACTGCCGGTGGCTTCCTTGCCGGCGCCCGTGGTCAGTTCACTCACCGCCACAAGCTGGTTGCGGCGGCGGTCGTATTTAAGTTTGTATATCTTGTTCACTGTTCTGTTCCTTCTTTTTTATTATTCCGCCACTCAGAATGACTTCAC
>NZ_SNMT01000097.1:0-614 GCF_013350575.1 Salmonella sp. SG203 | reverse complement strand
CTCACTGAACTGACCTGCGACATGTCAGGTCGTTCCGTCACACAGGCGCTGCCGGAACAGCCTGATGAGGCGGTGGTGAATGAGGCCATCCGCTACGCCAGCGAATACGCCGACGGCTTTCTGCGTAACCGCTACCAGGTGCCGCTGACCCGCGTACCGACCATCATCCGGGACCTGGTGGTTAACCTGACGATTGAGCGTCTGTACCTGCGCCGTCCGGCGAAAGACCTGCCGGAGTCGGTGAAACGCCTGTTCAGTGGCACCCTGAAAACCCTGGAGCTTATCCGCGACGGCAGGATGACGCCGGGTACTCTGGCGGAACAGACCACCCTGCCGGAGCCCGGCCAGACGCGGGTGAAATCCCGTCCGGCGGTGCTGGGCGGTCCGGGTGGCTGGCTGGAGAAATACTGATGAACACGTTACCTGTTCTGGCTGACCTTGTGTCCCGACTGAGCGAACGGCTGCCGGGGCTGCACGTGGCGTATTTTCCGGACAGCCCCGGGGCGTTCACCCTGACCCACCCGGTGGGCGCGGTGCTGCTGAGTTACAGCCGCTCCACCTACGGGACCAGTGAGAGTACCGGTGCGGTGATACAGCCGCAGACGATGCGTTTT
>NZ_SNMT01000096.1:0-617 GCF_013350575.1 Salmonella sp. SG203 | reverse complement strand
TGTAATAAAATTACGTCATGCCGCTTCTTTTTCTGGATTCAAATAAACTTCTTGTATGTAGTCCCAGTTGCGAAGTTGCTGACTCCAGCGTTCTGGGTGTTGTTTCTGGGCCTGTCGATAGACAGACTTCCTGGCTGCCAGTATTTTTACATCAAGCCCCCGATGGCGTTCGTCCGGGGTGACATATTTGATCCCACTGTGCTTGTGTTCCAGGTTGTACCAGTTTACGAAGCGATTTATCCATGCCCGGACATCATCTATGGTGCGAAAGCCATTCTCAGGCCACCACGGACAATATTTGAGTGTCCGGAACAACGATTCTGAGTAAGGGTTATCATTGCTGACGCGAGGGCGGGAGTAGGAGCTTAGTACACCGAGAGCATACATTTTTGCCAGCAACGTATAACTACGCATTGGTCCGCCGTTATCAGAATGGAGAACAATGTTTCGTGATGAGCATTTTTCGTTCCAGACCGCTCGTTGCAGTAGTTCTGCGGCATTTTCACCTGACTCACTCGTGAATATTTCTGCAGCGATAATTTTCCGACTATAAATATCGACGATCATATAGAGATAAAAGTGCTGGCCTTTGATCCAGGATGGGATGTAGCTGATGT
>NZ_SNMT01000095.1:0-618 GCF_013350575.1 Salmonella sp. SG203 | reverse complement strand
ATGACGGACGCCGTGACCCGCCATTACCGTGACCACGGCGCCCTGGTGGCGCGGGCCATCCTGCCGCCCCAGACCATTAAGGACGGTGTCCTGACGGTGAAGATTATTCCCGGCCGCTATGACAAAGGGAGTCTCAGTAACAGCAGCCGCCTTCGTGACGCGCAGGCGGTGAGGATGGTGTCGGCGGCAGCGCCTGCCGGTACCGTGGTCACCCGCGGCAGCCTGGAGCGCATGGCGCTGCTGCTCAGCGAAGTACCGGGCGTGGAGGCGCAGGTGGCGCTGAAGGCCGGCAGTCAGCCGGGGACGTCGGCGCCCGATGTGACACTGACGCCGGGTAAGCGCGTCGGGGGCTATGTGGGGCTGGACAACCAGGGCGACCCGACGACGGGACGCAGCCGGGTGATGGCCGGGGTGTATGCGAATGAGCTGCTGGGGTACGGCGACCAGCTGTGCGTCGACCTGCTGGATGCGTATGAGAAGAGCGACCTGTTTAACGGCAGCATTGATTACAGCCTGCTGGCCGGCGGGTACGGCACGCGTGTCGGGGCGAACTACAGCCACCTGAACTACCACTACAACTTCCTGCGGGACGGATACAACGGTTACTCCGATAACTGG
>NZ_SNMT01000094.1:0-657 GCF_013350575.1 Salmonella sp. SG203 | reverse complement strand
ACAACCAGAGGGGGATGAATGTCCGAACCTGTATCCAGTGCGACAGTGTTGGCTGGTGGATTAATGGGGGCCAGTGTATTCGGTCTGGCAACCGGAACCGATTATGGTGTGGTATTCGGTGCTTTTGCCGGCGCGGTGTTTTATGTCGCCACGGCAACCAACATCGGACGCATCAGGCTGGTCGCTTATTTTATTACATCATTTATTGTGGGAGTGCTTGGCGCCGGGCTGATAGGTACTAAGCTTGCGGCAATAACGCATTATGAAAAACCACTGGATGCACTTGGCGCAGTAATTATTTCTGCAATGTGTATAAAGTTTCTCACTTTTCTCAACAGTCAGGATCTGAACACTCTGTTCAGTATTCTCTCTCGTATCAGGGGAGGGGGATCAGATGGTAGCAAATGACCCTTCTGCAGTTCTGAATGCCGTAATTTGTGGGGTAATAGTCATCGTTCTGATGTTTTACCGACGCGATGATGCGACACACCGCCCCCTGATTTCGTTACTGGCCTATGTCATGGTGCTGGTGTATGCCAGTGTCCCTTTCCGGTTTGTTTTTGGTTTATATGAATCATCCCACTGGCTGGTGGTGATGGTGAATATCCTTATCTGCGCCGCTGTGCTGTGGGCTCGCGGTAATGTGGCGCGTCTGGT
>NZ_SNMT01000093.1:0-678 GCF_013350575.1 Salmonella sp. SG203 | reverse complement strand
GATGCGCCTGTAAGGCTCTCTTACCAGCCGCGCCCTAACAGGCGCATACGATCTGACATTTGCATCAAACTTCGTTACTTACGGCCCGTAAACGGGCTGCCCGGATACGGGATCGATAATTGCTCACCCATTTTATCCTCTTCAAGCTGGTGCTTTATGTAGTCCTGTATCTTCGCCGTGTTCTTACCCACCGTATCGACATAGTACCCTCTGCACCAGAACTCCCTGTTCCTGTATTTGAATTTTAGATCCCCAAACTGCTCGTAAAGCATCAGACTACTTTTACCCTTCAGATATCCCATGAAGCTCGACACACTCATCTTCGGCGGGATCTCCAGAAGCATGTGAATATGATCTGCACAACATTCCGCTTCCAGAATTCGTACGTTTTTCCATTCACACAATTTTCTTAATATGCTGCCTACTGCCCTACGCTTCTCTCCATAGAACGCTTGTCTTCGGTATTTGGGCGCGAAAACTATGTGATATTTACAGTTCCATCGGGTGTGCGCTAAGCTCTTTTCGTCCCCCATTGGGACCCCCTTTTGATTTCTTGTTGAACTTTTGCAGTTGCCAGACCGCAAGATGTTTTAACAAATCAAAAGGGGTTTTAATAACTGACTTAAAGCTGAAAGCTTTCCGGAACCCCCAGCCTAGCTGGGGGTTTTCCATAGACAA
>NZ_SNMT01000092.1:0-694 GCF_013350575.1 Salmonella sp. SG203 | reverse complement strand
TTATGGTTATTGCTGCTGTTTACTTTGCCTGTTCCCTTATTGTGTTTCTCAGTCTCCCGACGAATACGTTATGGCAGGACATCCATAATGTAATGTCTGGCAGGGCAAACCACATTGATTTGCCGGCATCATGATTTTATGTACCAGCGGACGAGCAGTACTTTCTCTCCTTAACCGGACATTCTGTAATACAGCTGTCATATCATTCTCTCATCGTTTGTATCGAATTAATCGATCGATACGATCGATTAATTACGCTTTAAAGTTTTAATCTGCCAACAGTATCTTCAGAAAGTAAATAAAAATAATACTTAATTATCCTCTGCCTGCTTTTTTATTTTCACGTTAACTGTGTTTCACAGGGCTTATTCCGGATATTGCTCCGGTCCCACCCTGCACATACGGGAGCCTGTCCGTCAGGAGTCTTCCGGTATGTGTTTTCTGTAAAACCTTAATATTAATAAGGACCGAATGATTATGGTGTTCTCCATGAACTTCAGGGGTGGGGATGGTGCGTCTCCTGTTTCTGCCCGTCGCTTCCGCCTTTCCCTGCCGGCCCTTCTGGTGCTGTCAGGCGCGGGGCTGTATGGCAGCACGGCCATGGCCGCCTTTCTTCCCCCGCCCACCGGGGCTGGTCAGCTGAACAACCAGCTCCGCCAGCAGGACCGGACCGTACCGCCGGCTCCCGTGGCGC
>NZ_SNMT01000091.1:0-878 GCF_013350575.1 Salmonella sp. SG203 | reverse complement strand
GATTGCTGTACCTGTTGGGTAATATCTGAGGGCAGATAGTCACTTTTTTTCAGCGTCACACTGACATGCAGACTGACAGGTTTGAGTGTCTGCCAGGTGATCACGTATTCAGGATACGGCGGATCGTACTCCTTATCCGCAACGGTGAACGTTGTGTCGCCGTTCATATCAATACCCGGCGGAGCCTTACGCCAGATGGCCGCCGCGATATCTGCCGGACTGCCGCCGTACACGCCAACATAAAACGAACCGGGTGTTAACGGATACTGACTGACCCCGGCTTTTTGTTCCGTTTTTTTCGGATTATGGGTGACGTAAACATCCACCACGTTTTCTACCGTAGAAAGTATTTCACCCCGGATGGCTTCCAGAATATTACGGGCATTACGGGCAACTGAATTACGCCGACGATTTTCAAAGTCCGCGCGGGTTTCCTCGTCACTGCCCGGCACTCCTGCACTGGCGTTAGTGACACCTGACCAGCCGGGTATTGCCTTATAAATTTTATTCAGAGTTCCCGCCGGACAGCCGACAGGCCCGGTGGACAAATTCAGGAATACCACATCAACCTGCCCTGATGCGCCGATTGTGGCGTCTGACAGACTGACGTACTTATAACCGGCCTCATCCTGCGCCATACTGCCCGCCGGGATCAGCGTACCAACCAGCCCGGTACAGGTTGCCGTTACTGTCGTACCTGTAGCCCCGCGTCGTTCCAGGAAATAAATCTTTCCTATTGCATCCTGAAAGCGTCCACTGGAGAAGTCAGGGTTTACCTGGTTAACGATATACAGCAACTGATCGTTTTTATCCGCGATAATGGCACTTTCGCTTGATGCAAGCTGCCCCTGCGGACTGCTCAGACTGGTACTCATTGC
>NZ_SNMT01000090.1:0-936 GCF_013350575.1 Salmonella sp. SG203 | reverse complement strand
GCCGATCCACTGCCGAACGTTATCGTGGTGCTCTCCGGTTTCGCCCCGGCGGCAGTAATGACGAAAGCATTCTGTGTGGTATCGAATACCACTGTTGCCACCGCCGCGGTCAGCGCTGTCTGTAGTGCCGTTGCAGCAGCCGCGAAACTGGTGACGCCGTTAAAATTCACCTCAGCGCTGGCGCTTTTCCCGTTAATACTCAGCGTCAGCGTACCGGAAAGTTTTTGTAGCTGTTCAATAGTCACGCCCTTAAACGAACCACTACGTAACCAGGCCGCCGATGCGGCAAGATTGAAACGGGAAAACAACAATTGCCCCGGCGTCTTAGTGGCATTTTTGAAGCCCTGAAAATAAAGCTGAGCGCGTGCGTACTCATCGGATAATGCACCAAAATACGCGGCCACATCATCCGGGGAGGAAAACGGAACCACACCGCCGACCGGGAGTAGTGGATTGCCGGTCAGCAACAGGCCATTAAGATCGACGGCATTACCCGCCACAGCCAGCACGCCGGGATTTATCTGTACATCTTTACTGAGTGGGATTGGCATTATCAGCCTCCGTTGTCCGGGTGATCACGTTGTCAAAAAACATCAGGGGTGTTGTGACCACAGGGTTAATCTGCATCTGAATATCAAGCGTCCGGCGCGGTTCATACTGCTGCTGGCCGTTGATGAACGTGGTGTTAAGGGGATCTGAACAATACAGCGGGGAAATCAGCCCGCCGGTTTGCCGGAAAAGCTGTACGGAAAATTCAGACCGGAAAAGCGTTGCCAGCGTCTGCGCGTTATCTGCCGCATGAGGTCCGTAGAAATCAAGCTGGCAACGCCATTTTGTGGTACGGGTAATATGCTGAGAGCCTTCCCCTGCCTGTTCCGGCGCAGAATATGTCACTACCGCAGTGGATAATCCGGTAACATCAATACCTGTCATGGT
>NZ_SNMT01000089.1:0-996 GCF_013350575.1 Salmonella sp. SG203 | reverse complement strand
AAGGTTTTTGATAACCAATGTTATGCCAGGCTTACCTGTGTCATCCAGGTTATCGACACTTGAGGCATAAACTTTACTACTTTTTCCGTCTGTAATTGCTTACACCTAACGTTTTGATTAAAAAGCCTTTCTATGTGAACGCAGTGTCTGCTAGTGTTTTGAGCGATATCGTCTATAGCTGGATGTAACATAGGCCTTATCGTGAGCGCGCTACACTATATATGTTAATGCGTTGAATTTTTTTCTCTTTTTAATTAGATGCTGTCTTTTTCGTATACCCTTCCGGTTTATTTATGCCATACGCCTGTATTACAAAAATGTTATATCCATCCTGTTGTAATTTTTATTTTAATTCATTCGTTTTTTTATGCGGCTTGCCGGAAAATATCTGTATAAGGTAGATACGCCAATACCAAAAATAATAGCTAGTTGCTGCCGAGGATGGCCTTTCTCTAATAGCCGGCTAATCTGTTCCTGTTCATGTCTATTGATCGCCCGAGGGCGCCCTCCCAGTCGTCCTTGCGCTCTGGCGGCAGCCAGTCCGGCAAGGGTTCGCTCGACAATTAATTCTCGCTCCATCTCGGCCAGTGCTGACATTACATGAAAAAAGAATCGCCCCATCGCGCTACTGGTATCAATACTATCGGTTAAAGAATGGAAGTGAGCTCCACGTTCATGTAATTCTGATATTAACGCCACCAGATTTTTCACGCTACGGCCCAGTCTGTCTAATTTCCAGACGACAAGAGTATCGCCTTTATTTACATACTTTAACGCCCGTTTCAGGCCGGGGCGGTTTGCAATCTTGCCACTGATACGGTCTTCAAAAATGCGGTCACAATTTGCACTAGTAAGCGCATTACGCTGTAAATCGATATTTTGGTCAATTGTTGACACCCGAATATACCCAATAGTAGCCATGATTTTCTCCTTTACATCAGATAAGGAAGAATTTTAGTCGCTTTTCTCATGGAGGATTGCTTTATCAAAAACCTT
>NZ_SNMT01000088.1:0-1014 GCF_013350575.1 Salmonella sp. SG203 | reverse complement strand
TACAGCCTGCTGGCCGGCGGGTACGGCACGCGTGTCGGGGCGAACTACAGCCACCTGAACTACCACTACAACTTCCTGCGGGACGGATACAACGGTTACTCCGATAACTGGAGCCTGTATGTGACGCAGCCGTGGATACGCACGGCGCGCGCCCGGGTGGATGTGCGTGCGGAGGGGGGAGAACAGTACCTGACCGATAAATACCCGTCCACGCTGTTTATGGGACTCGGTGAGGAAGGCCGCAAGCGGGTGACGTCGGGTGCCGTCAGCGTGGCAGGGAGCGTGGCGGACGTGCCCGGCGGGGTGACCGGCTTCAGCGTGAAGGGAACGGCAGGGAACCTGGACTACCGCAATGACCTGGCGCGCAGCATTAACTTCAGCCGTGAGCTGGGTTCAGAAGGACAGTTTGCCCGGATGAACTGGACCCTGAACCATGACCAGCAGGTGTGGGGACCTTTCTCTTTGTATGCGGGGTTGAACGGCCAGCTGGCAAACCACAACCTGGATTCCTCGCAGAAGTTCCTGCTGGGCGGCCCGGGCGCGGTGCGGGCTTACGATATCGGAACCGGGTCCGTGGATAACGGCACCGTGGCGACGGGCGAGGTGCGCTGGACGCACGCCATTCCGCAGGGGCGCTGGACGGCATGGGCGGGGACGTCCCCGGCCGTGACGCTGGCGGCGTTTTACGACCAGGGCTGGGGTGAGCAGTATGCGCAGAACCGTAACCAGGACGGTGAGGGCCGCCTGACGGACCACAACCATGTGAACCTGTCGGGGGCGGGGCTGTATGCAACGGTGGCGGATGCGGGTAATTACGCGCTGACGCTGACGTGGGCGCACCGGACGGGGAATGCAGACCCGGTGTCCGGGCTGGATGACCATGACCTGTTCCGGGTGTCGGCAGTGAAGTCATTCTGAGTGGCGGAATAATAAAAAAGAAGGAACAGAACAGTGAACAAGATATACAAACTTAAATACGACCGCCGCCGCAACCAGCTTGTGGCGGTGAGTGAA
>NZ_SNMT01000087.1:0-1014 GCF_013350575.1 Salmonella sp. SG203 | reverse complement strand
TTCACTCACCGCCACAAGCTGGTTGCGGCGGCGGTCGTATTTAAGTTTGTATATCTTGTTCACTGTTCTGTTCCTTCTTTTTTATTATTCCGCCACTCAGAATGACTTCACGGCCGACACCCAGAAACGGTCATGGTCATCCAGCCCGGACACCGGGTCTGCATCCCCCGTCCGGTGCGCCCACGTCAGCGTCAGCGCGTAATTACCCGCATCCGCCACCGTCGCATACAGCCCCGCCCCTGCCAGGTTCACATGGTTGTGGTCCGTCAGGCGGCCCTCACCGTCCTGGTTACGGTTCTGCGAATACTGTTCACCCCAGCCCTGGTCGTAAAACGCCGCCAGCGTCATGGCCGGGGACGTCCCCGACCATGCCGTCCAGCGCCCCTGCGGAATGGCGTGCGTCCAGCGCACCTCGCCCGTCGCCACGGTGCCGTCATCCACGGCACCCGCCCCGACATCGTAGGCCCGCACCGCGCCCGGGCCGCCCAGCAGGAACTTCTGCGACGTGTCCAGGTTGTGGTTTGCCAGCTGGCCGCTGACGCCCGCATACACCGAGAAAGGCCCCCACACCTGCTGGTCATGGTTCAGGGTCCAGTTCATCCGGGCGAACTGTCCTTCCGAACCCAGTTCACGGCTGAAGTTAATGCTGCGCGCCAGGTCATTGCGGTAGTCCAGGTTCCCTGCCGTTCCCTTCACGCTGAAGCCGGTCACCCCGCCGGGCACGTCCGCCACGCTCCCCGCCACGCTGACGGCGCCCGACGTCACCCGCTTGCGGCCTTCCTCACCGAGTCCCATAAACAGCGTGGACGGGTATTTATCGGTCAGGTACTGTTCTCCCCCCTCCGCACGCACATCCACCCGCGCGCGCGCCGTGCGTATCCACGGCTGCGTCACATACAGGCCCCAGTTATCGGAGTAACCGTTGTATCCGTCCCGCAGGAAGTTGTAGTGGTAGTTCAGGTGGCTGTAGTTCGCCCCGACACGCGTGCCGTACCCGCCGGCCAGCAGGCTGTA
>NZ_SNMT01000086.1:0-1019 GCF_013350575.1 Salmonella sp. SG203 | reverse complement strand
AGAACTTTAGCAACAACGCCCGCGCCAACGGTACGGCCGCCTTCACGGATTGCGAAACGCAGACCGTCGTCCATCGCGATCGGGTGGATCAGGGTAACAACCATTTTGATGTTGTCGCCCGGCATTACCATCTCTACGCCTTCCGGCAGTTCGATGGTGCCAGTCACGTCAGTAGTACGGAAGTAGAACTGCGGACGGTAGCCTTTGAAGAACGGAGTATGACGGCCGCCTTCATCTTTGGACAGAATGTACACTTCAGATTCGAACTTGGTGTGCGGCTTGATGGTGCCCGGCTTAGCCAGTACCTGACCACGTTCGATTTCTTCACGTTTGATACCACGCAGCAGAACACCAACGTTCTCACCGGCACGGCCTTCGTCCAGCAGTTTGCGGAACATTTCAACGCCAGTACAGGTAGACTTCTGAGTCTCTTTGATACCAACGATTTCAACTTCTTCGCCCACTTTGATGATACCGCGTTCTACACGACCGGTAACAACGGTACCACGACCGGAGATGGAGAATACGTCTTCGATCGGCAGCAGGAACGGCTTGTCAATCGCACGCTCTGGTTCCGGGATGTAAGAATCCAGGAAGCCAGCCAGTTCGATGATTTTCGCTTCCCACTCTGCGTCGCCTTCCAGCGCTTTCAGAGCAGAACCACGAACGATCGGCGTGTCGTCGCCCGGGAAGTCGTACTGAGACAGCAGTTCGCGAACTTCCATCTCAACCAGTTCCAGCAGCTCTTCGTCATCAACCATGTCGCATTTGTTCAGGAACACGATGATGTACGGAACGCCTACCTGACGACCCAGCAGGATGTGCTCACGGGTCTGCGGCATCGGGCCGTCAGTCGCAGCAACAACCAGGATCGCGCCGTCCATCTGAGCAGCACCGGTGATCATGTTTTTAACATAGTCGGCGTGCCCCGGGCAGTCTACGTGTGCGTAGTGGCGGGTCGGGGTATCGTATTCAACGTGAGAAGTGTTGATGGTGATACCACGCGCTTTTTCTTCCGG
>NZ_SNMT01000085.1:0-1043 GCF_013350575.1 Salmonella sp. SG203 | reverse complement strand
GATGAACAACGGGAAATCTCATCGTCATATGCCTATGTGGCAGATATGACGCCGGGAACCACCCCCGACGGTGAACCGTATGACGGCGTTATGCGGAATATCGTGGGAAATCATGTGGCGCTGGTCGGCGATGGCCGGGCGGGGCCGGACTGTCTTGTTATGGACTCTCTCCCTCAGGAGCTAAAACGCATGAAACTGAGTAAAAAAGAAGTGGCGGTGCTTACCGCGCTGGGAACCTATCTTGCGCCGCGTCTGGCACAGGATGCGGCTCCTAAAGATTTGTTACGCCTGATGGCGCAGCATAAGCGCCCGGCAGCTATCGCCAGCGCGGTAAAAACTGCCTACAGCGAACGGCTGGCACAGGATATGGATATTGAACCGGCGGAGCTGGCGCAACTGATGGAATCAGCAGAAGCCGTGCCGGAGCTGGCCGGGGAGGATGATACCGGGTTAACTGACGAGCCGAAGGCATTTGATACCGACAGCCCGATGGAAAGTGTACTGGCGTTACTGTCCGGCAAAGTTCCTGATGATGTGCTGGAAAAAATTAAATCCGCACTGGCTCCGGCAAATGACGAAGAACCCGAAATAAAAGAGGCTGATGTGAAACCCGACGATGTGAAAGTCGATAAACCCGCGATGGATGCGGCAATCAGGCTGGCAACTGACCAGGCAACGAAACGGGCTGCTGAAAATTTCCGCGCCGTTCGTGTGGCTGAAACCGAGGTGCGGCCGCTGATTGGCAATGTGGTGGCGATGGACTGCGCCGAAGAGGTTTACCGTACCGCGCTGGAGCAGACGGGGATCGATATCCAGGGCATTCACCCCAGCGCGTACCGCAGCATGGTGAAGTTTGCCGTTGAGCAGAAACAGACGGCCAAAAGTCCACGCGTGGCGATGGACCAGGCCAGCGCATCGACGTTTGCAGCAGATTTCCCCGGTGCAAAACTGAAACGAGGTTACTGATATGAATACTTTTCAGACACACATGAACCAGTACCCGGCACCGGGGATTCCGGGGGCATTTGCCAGTGATAACCCTC
>NZ_SNMT01000084.1:0-1119 GCF_013350575.1 Salmonella sp. SG203 | reverse complement strand
CAGACAAACCATGATGCCTGTTTTATCCCGGAGTGTGTTCGCCAGCACAACGGAGAACCTCTTTATATTCTTGTTGCGCACTGGTGTCTGCTGCAACAAAACTGGGTTCAGAGAAGCCAGATATCTGAGGCCTTCCACATTACTGCGAGGCGGGCCAGCTATCTGATGTCCTATCTGCGGAATAAAGCGTCCCGGGTGGTCTGTGTCTGCCGCCGCCAGACGTTGTCCAATAAAGCGCAGCGCTGTGAAATTTTTGTCGTGCGAGTTCTTGAAAACCCGGAGCCGGCCCGGCGAGAGAGGACGGTAACGCCACCGGTCTCACGGCGGCGGGTAGGGAACGGAGACAGGGCACAGGCGAATGAACTGTGGAACAGGCTGTGCAGTAACAGGAACGCGGGAAAAATCCTGAAGAAGGAGGATGATGATGACGGCGTATAATATGACAGCGGCCCGGCAGGTCATTATTCACGGTGACTGCTGGCCGGTGGTGAGTGCAGTGCAGGCAGTGGTCAGGGCGATGCGTCCTGAATGTCGTTGTGACATTGCAGAGTCCCTGCCATGCCTGCTTCAGCGTCTGACTGGCGCACCGGAGGCGGTATTAATCCTGTGTCTGCGGCCGCGGGAGCATATCTACCTTTTCTATGCCCTGAAAAGTCTGCTTCTGGACCATCCGGTACTGGTCATCAGTGATGAGCTGTTGTTCAGTGACCGGCTGGTTCTGCGCTGCTGGGGTGACATTGCCTGCGCCCCGTACCGTGAAATTCAGACCATTATATCGGGTCTGCAGAAGTACGGTCACTGTCCTTACCCTTTAAAAGGCACGCTCGCTAAATTTTTATCAGTCCCTGAATGTGCGACGGGGTTTTTTGAAGTTCCGGTGATTTTTAATAACCCGAAACGTCTGATGAGATATATGGCATTACTGATGCACCGGGCCATCTCGAATTGTGGAGTGACATCTTCACAGCAAAAACTACTGTGGGCGCTCTATAAAGGTCATTACTCGCTGTCAGGGCTGACAAAGATACTGAGCAAAAACGAGAAGCAAATCTGGCAGGACAAAAACAGACTACTGATGAAGCTGGGCATGAAAAATCGGCTGTATGAACTTCTCTACGG
>NZ_SNMT01000083.1:0-1174 GCF_013350575.1 Salmonella sp. SG203 | reverse complement strand
AATAAGCAACTGTCTTGAACGTTATTTTTATGGAGCAACGTGATGATACGATTCATTCCATTCTTCGTTCTTTCTGAGCATCGCATTCAGGATAGTCAGCAGCTTGCGCATACAGGCAACCAGCGCCACTTTTTTGGCTTTTCCGGCCGCAAGAAGACGTGTATAAAAATCCTTGATAACCGGATTAAAACGGGTTGCTACAAGCGCAGCCATGTAAAGCGCTGTTCGAACTCCGGCCCGACCACCAAAAATCGTCCGTCGCCCCCGCATGGTACCCGAGTCCCGGTTTACCGGTGCCACACCCACGAGAGCACTGATTTCACGCCTCGAGAGACTGCCCAGTTCAGGCACCTCCGCCAGCAGTGCCGCAACAGTCATGGTGCCAACACCTTTAATGCTGCTCAGCCTCTCTGCAAGCTCTTTAAAGTGGTCCCTGATGTGGTCGTTCATATCCTCATCGATTCGGGCAAGCTCATCTTCCAGTGCTTTGATGATTGTATTGATGCTTTTCCTGCTCTGTGGATGCGCAGGATGCAGCCGGTTACGTTCAGCCACCAACATCGCTATCAACTGGCGTCTGCGTACCACCATCGCAGCAAGAACCTGACGTTCAGCATCTGGCAGGACCCGAATAAAGCGTTCCCGCTCCGGATGTCGATTAATGACCTCTGCCATTTGTGCAAGCACCCTAGCATCAATACGATCAGTTTTCGCCAGATAGCCCATAGCGCGAGCAAAGTCACGGGCCTGCCTGGGATTGACTACTGCAACAGCAAAACCTTCAGTCTGGATCGAGCAGGCCACGGCAGCCTCAAGGCCGCCAGTAGCCTCCATCAGAACCAGAGCGACGGTGTGTTTTCTCAACTCAGCAATAATGGCATCAAAGCCGTCAGAGTCATTGCTGACCGTAAACTGAGCGATATCACTATTGGCAGCGATGTCCAGGGTTGCTTTGGAAATATCAACGCCCACACAGAGGGGATTTGGCTGACTCATTATTACCCTTCCTTGCAAATGCGAAATGGAGTTCGGACAACTGTTCGGGTTTCAGATGAGTGGCTCAGTGTATGCGCCGGTCGCTTATTCACGGGCTATGAACCCCTGGAGGTATCAGGCTGCATACACCTTGCCAAATCTAACCATGGATATTTTAAACAAATTTTAAGATACAAGG
>NZ_SNMT01000082.1:0-1179 GCF_013350575.1 Salmonella sp. SG203 | reverse complement strand
CCAGGTGATGCTGGTCAACCCGGCGGGGGTGATGTTCGGTAAGGGCGCCAGGGTGAACACGGCGGGGCTGCTGGCGTCGACGAAGAACATCAGCACGGAAGACTTTATGGCAGGGCGCTACACGTTCAGCGGAGGCAGTCATCCGGGGGCGGAGATAGTGAACCAGGGGAGCCTGACCACGACGAAGGGCGGGTATATTGTCCTGGCGGCAGACCGGGTCAGGAACAGCGGTACCCTCAGCACACCGTCCGGTAAAGCGGTGCTGGCGGCGGCAGACAGGGTGACGCTGCAGCTGGATAACACGGGGCTGGCGTCGGTGTCGGTAAACGGCAGCGTGGTGAATGCCCTGGTGGAGAACAGCGGCCTGATTGCGGCGACGAACGGTCAGGTGTACCTGACGGCGCGCGGTAAGGATATGCTGCTGAACACGGTGGTGAACAACAGCGGAACCGTGGAGGCCCGGGGGCTGAACCAGCGCGGCGGCGAGATAGTGCTGGACGGTGGAGAGAGTGGTGTGGTGAGCCAGTCGGGGATGCTGCTGGCAGACAGTGAGACCGGCCGCGGCGGTAAAATCACGGTACAGGGAGCGAATATCCACCTGGCCGGCGGCAGCCGGACTTCGGCGACCGGGCGTACCGGTGGCGGCGAGGTGTACGTGGGCGGGGGCTGGCAGGGTAATGATGTGGCCATCCGCAACGCGTCAAAAGTGGTGATGGACAGGGATGCGGTCATTGACGTGTCGGCCACGGAGAAGGGTGACGGCGGTAAGGCGGTGCTGTGGTCGGAGGATTACACGAACTTCCGCGGCCGTATTCTGGCGAAGGGTGGGGCGCAGTCAGGCAACGGTGGTCAGGTGGAGACCTCCTCGCATAATAACCTGCAGGCGTTCGGCGATGTGGATGCATCAGCCCTGAATGGCCGGGGCGGCAACTGGCTGCTTGACCCGTTGGACGTGACGATAGTCAGTGGAAGCAGCAATACAAATGTGACGGAAACCGGTAAGGGAACGGAGGCGAAACTGGAGAGCGATACGGACCATGTGTTCAGTCCGTCAGCTGCGGGGGCCAGGGTCAGTGCAGTGAAAATTGCAGACCAGCTGAATAACGGAACCAGTGTGACGGTGGATACGCACGGAACGGGTACTCAGGGCGGGAACATTACGGTTAATGCGGATATCAG
>NZ_SNMT01000081.1:0-1197 GCF_013350575.1 Salmonella sp. SG203 | reverse complement strand
ATGATTATGGCGGGCTGCGGATGAACCAGTTTGTCTGTACCTCAGGGAAATGCACTTTTAAGGAGCGTATTCGTGACCAGGACCGGGGGAGCTGATATGAAAAAGATAATGAACGCCAGATGGTTATGTTTATTTACCAGAATAACCAGCGTCCTGCCCCTGCTCCCTTTTTCGGCTACGGCTGCTGAAATCCCGTACTCGTGTACCACAGCCACTCCGGGAATGGCTATAAAGTTACCCGGGGTTATAAATATGAATAAGGACATGTCTCCAGGTACGGTTGTTTATGAAACCCAGTTGCCGGCGATTAAATATACCTGTTTTCTCTCAACACCAGCCAGTCCCTCACTGGTTCCGGGGTTCGATTACATGACAAAGATACTTAAGATATTGAAAGACAACGGACTGAAAATGGTGGTGGATACGGGCAGTGGTTCATGGTCTCCTGAGTCTCAACTTGATAAGTTCCCGTTAGGAGACAAAAAGACGGGGGAAATAACGGGCACATTAAGCGGTTCGTTTAAACTTGTTCTCAATGAGAGCATCAGTAAACCTGCGAAAGTTTTAATTCCGACCGTCAGTGATTTTTTTCGGATTATACCTGGTTATATTGGAGAATCATATCCTTATATCAAATCCGGACTGTCAGCTAACACCTGGTTATATTTCGTACCGAAATGTGTCGGGAAAACGTCGGTCCCGGCAGCGGTTGACCTTGGCAGGGTCATCACCGGTGGAAAAGGCAGCCTGCCATCCCCGCGAAACTTTTATATTAAACCCTCCTTTAATCAGGATTGTGAAGGTTTTCAGGATATCAATTCGTGGGATAAATTTTTACTCACCCTTGAGATTCAGTTCAGCGCTGCCGGTGACGGAAGTTTATCTGCTGACGGAAATGGAATAATACTTAAGAATGCTGACGGCCAGGAAAACGGCCTGAAACTGGTGATAAAGGAGGCCGGTTCAACACCGGTGAAATTTGGGGCATGGTCACAAATCAGCCCGGCTATCTCTGTGGTTAACAGTCCGCTGAACCTTCACTATACCGCATCGCTGGAACCCGCCACTCCGGGGGGCGTCACGTCAGCAGTAACAGGGAAGTTCAGTCAGAATGTTACCGTGAAAGTTCGCTATCAGTAAGTCACTGCGGGTTTTTAAAAATTAAATACCCGCTGAATGCCCGTGCGGGAAAAACAA
>NZ_SNMT01000080.1:0-1224 GCF_013350575.1 Salmonella sp. SG203 | reverse complement strand
ATGATTATGGCGGGCTGCGGATGAACCAGTTTGTCTGTACCTCAGGGAAATGCACTTTTAAGGAGCGTATTCGTGACCAGGACCGGGGGAGCTGATATGAAAAAGATAATGCACAAAAGGCGGTTATCCCTGTGGGCCGGTGTAATGCTGCTGTTGGTTCCTGTGCTGTATTCCGGGGCTGCCAGAGCGGCGGAACTACCAAACGGGTGTCAGCTCGGAACAACCTATACGGGCGACAAGGGAGCGGAGCCTGCAAATATTAAGGTCCCCATGAAAATAACCCTGAACCAGGACACGCCGGAAGGTTCTGTTGTTTATGAAGAAACATTGCCCTCCATGAAGTATGTCTGTAAGACCTTCGGTCCGAGTGTGTCCCCCTCCATTATTGGGGGAGATAATTTTTTTAAGGGTTTTAGCTCGGATCTGCAGAAAGCCGGACTGAGAATAGAGTATACAATAAACGGTAATGGACCCTTTACTCCGACCCGTACGGATTTCTTCGCGATTGACAGTTACCCCCAGGCGGGAGCTCAGACTTATAGCGGAACGCTGAGGGGATCATTCCGGCTGATTCTGGACAAAAAACCGGACAGACCGCTTAATCAGGTGATAGCGCGGATCGATGATATACTGAGACTGGTGTATGGCCGGATAGGTAACAATTACGTTTCATTCGGCACATCAAACGCCACACAGATATATTACGTGCCGAAATGTGTAGGAAAAGTATCGGTCCCGGCGGTGGTTGACCTGGGCAGGGTTATCACCGGCGGAAAGGGCAGCCTGCCATCCCCGCGAAACTTTTATATTAACACTTCTTTTAATCATGACTGTGCAGGCTTTAGTGATATCAGCGCATGGGGCGGATTTTCACTCACCCTTGAGATTAAGTTCAGTGCTGCAGGTGCAGACGACAAAACAACATCACCTTCTTTAATACTTTATAATGATGACGGCCAGAAAAACGGCCTGCAGCTGGTGATAAAAGAGGCCGGTTCAAAGACAGTGACATTTGGGAAATGGTCACCAGTCAGCCCGGCTATCACCCCCAATGACCTTCCGCTGAACCTTTTCTATACCGCATCGCTGGAGCCCACGGGGAGCGTCACGTCCGCAGTAACAGGGAAGTTCAGTCAGAATGTTACCGTGAAAGTTCGCTATCAGTAAGTCACTGCGGGTTTTTAAAAATTAAATACCCGCTGAATGCCCGTGCGGGAAAAACAA
>NZ_SNMT01000079.1:0-1244 GCF_013350575.1 Salmonella sp. SG203 | reverse complement strand
AAACGCACCCAACGCGATTATCCTCTATCCTTTAAAATAGCCGTCGTTGAGCAGGTCGAAAAAGGCGAGATGACCTATAAACAGGCCCAGCAGCGATATGGCATTCAGGGGCGCTCCACCGTACTTGTCTGGCTGCGTAAATATGGCCGGCTTGACTGGAGACCCGGACTTCCTGACCTGGTGAAGAGGAAACTGCCTGTGGCTCAGACAACTATCCCGCTGACACCCGAGCAAAGAATCAGGGAACTTGAAGAACAGCTTGAGCTGGCAAACCAGAAAGCTGAGTTTTTTGAGTCCGTTATCAACGTCCTGAAAAATGATTACGGGGTAAGTGTTGTAAAAAAGCGGCCCGGCAAGTCCTCACGCAAAGTCAGGCCCCCAAAATAACAGTTACGCGTGCATGTCAGTTCCTGGGGCACAGCAGACAGGCGTGGTACCAGTACAATACAAGATGTAATAAACGGCAGGAGCATCATGCTCAGGTTCTTGATTTTGTTGCCCGTACCCGGTGCCGCCAGCCGCGAATCGGTACGCGTAAACTGCACTATCTGCTGAACATGCAGGCCGATAAAACGCTGAATATCGGACGGGACCGTCTGTTTAATCTGCTGGGTGAATACCGGCTCCTGGTACCCGTGAAACGGGCATATCACAAAACCACCAACAGCCATCATCGCTTTTACCGGCATCCTAATCTGCTGAAACCCGGTCCTGAACAGGTTACCGCCCTTGAGCCAGAGCAGGTCTGGGTCGCCGATATTACTTACCTTCCACTACGCAGCGGCACGGCCTATCTGAGTCTGGTCACCGATGCCTGCTCCAGAAAAATCGTGGGTTACCATGTCGGGGAAAACCTGCAGACAGAAAATGTGGTAAAGGCGTTCAGGCAGGCTCTGAGGCGGAGAAAAACGACAGGTCCGCTGGTACATCACTCTGACAGAGGACTGCAATACTGTTCGGTACTTTATCAGTCAGTTCATGAGCGAAACGGAATAACCTGTTCAATGACCGATGGTTACGACTGCTACCAGAATGCGCTGGCTGAGAGAATAAACGGGATACTGAAAAATGAGTTTTTACTCTCGCGTCCTGCAGACCTGGAGCAAGCGCGGGAAATAGTAAAAGAGTCCGTGGCAATTTATAACCATGAACGGCCACACCTGGCCCTGAAATACAAAACGCCCGATGATGTTCATCAGGCGTTTTACAGACAAAAAACTGTCAACCTATATCAGGACTAGTCA
>NZ_SNMT01000078.1:0-1245 GCF_013350575.1 Salmonella sp. SG203 | reverse complement strand
ATGCCGATTAGCTGGATGCCACCAAGAAACAGTATCGACACCAGAAGTGACGGGTATCCCCGCACGGCGTTACCGAACGCCAGAGTGTCGAATATCATCCAGGCACCATACAGAAATGCAACACCTGCGACAGCTAACCCGATATACGTCCAGATGCGGAGAGGAAAAGTTGAGAAGCTAGTTATACCTTCGAGTGCCAGATTCCATAATTTCCAGCCGTTGAATTTCGAATCACCGGCCACGCGTTCGGCACGGGCATATTTAACAACATCCGTTTTTCCGCCAACCCAACTGAGCACCCCCTTCATGAACAAGTTGCGTTCGGGCATTAATTTAATATTTTCGACAACCTCACGACTCATTAACCGGAAATCACCGACGTTCTCTTCAATTTTCGGATTGCTGATTTTATTGTGCAGCTTATAAAACCATTCAGCTGTCTTACGCTTCATGCGCCCGTCAGTTGAGCGGTCTGAGCGCTTAGCCAGCACCATATCCGCGCCAGCCTGCCACTTCTCAATGAGATGGGGGATAACTTCTATCGGATCCTGTAAATCGACATCAATAGGAATGACCGCATCCCCGGTTGCATGGTCGAGACCCGCGAAAAGAGCTGGTTCTTTACCGAAGTTTCGCGTAAACGAAAGCGGAATAACGAGCGGATCAGATGCAGCTATTTTGTTAATTATTGATTCAGTCGCATCTTTGCTTCCGTCGTTGATGAAAACAATCTCAACTTCATACGGTTTTAGCTCTTCAAACTCGCGAACCGTTTTATAGAAAATAGGTATCGTGGCTTCTTCATTGAAGACCGGAACGACTAACGAGACTTTCATTTCGCATCCCTAAAGACAATGAACTTTGAATAAATGAATCCGCATGTCAGGCTGATAGCTGAAAAGGTGACAAGAGTAAGGAGTGGCGGCAGGGAACATTTGTCAGCCATCCAGCCAACAACGGCGCTCAGTGTTCCCATAAATCCCACGTACATCATGTAGCGAAGCGTGGTGGTGCTGGCGTTAAAGGTGAAGCGCGCATTGGCATAGAAGCTGAACGATACAGCGATAACAAAACCGGAAAAGTTCGCCAGCGCCTGATGCGTATGCATCCCATACACACAAAAAGCAAATACGCCCCAATGAATAAGCGTGTTAAGAACACCGATCGATGTGTACTTAGCGAATAACTTCAACATTATGAAAATCAGCGGATTCGGAAAGGTCTGGAGTGTAGCACTACAAATTG
>NZ_SNMT01000077.1:0-1260 GCF_013350575.1 Salmonella sp. SG203 | reverse complement strand
CTGATGGAGCAGTACCACAGGGCAGGGCAGCAACGACTGGCCGCCGTTCAGCGTGCCATGCAGCGCCCGGCCGCCAACGACGTCTTTTATCCGGAGGCCGCCTGATGAATTACGCCGGACACGAGACGCTGCGGGCGGAGGTGGCGTTACTGGCCAGCAGCATGTGCGACCTGCGCATCACCCTGAAAGTGCCGGAAGACCGTTATCACTGGCAGCGTCACGGGCTCGCTGAACGACTGGCCGGGCAGAGTCTGCGGCGCATCAACACCCTGCTGGATGAAGCGTTCAACGAAAGCCGGATGCTCAGTGAGTGCTTTAAAGACTGACAAATGACCACGGGCGGCGGTGCCGCCCCTCAGAACCAACGGAGAAAATCATGATGTATGGCACACGTAAGGAACTGAACAAAAAACTGAAGCGCGTGTTTGGCAATGACGAGCGTTTTGCCCTGCTGGTCTGGACGAAACAGGACGTGATGGAACAGGACGGAGCCATGACGGAAGTGGAGGCCGGGGCGATTTTGCGTGAGATTGGCAAAACCGGTTTCGGTGGCCATACCGAAGCGGGCATTTCATACCGCACGGTACAGGAGCTGTACGCCGGATTACGGGCAGAAATGCCGGTTGTCAGTGTTCCCGCCGACCTGCTGGCGAGGGTGACGGACATCGCCGGACGGGCGCTGGCGACGGAGGACGCTCAGGCCTGGCCTCTTGTATGCCGGCAGTACCCCAGTGTTGCCGACGCTCAGGCCGATATTGCCCTGCTCAGGCAGCAGGCATTGGAGGCATGACGCTCCCCCCCGCACCGGGTGACGGGCGGGGTATCAACCACGACACAACGGTATGAACACGAAAAGGAACAAACAATGAGAAATAACACGCTCAGTGCGCTGATTATGCGCCACGGTGACAATCTTTTACGCCGGTCCGGCTGGCCTGAAACCGTCGGAGTGACGCAGGTGGCCCCCGGTGTGGTGCCCGGCTGGCTGGCCGTCTGCGGTGTGCTCAGTGCGGATGAAATCCTGGCGTTGACGACGCAACTTTGCCGGTCCCTTAATTACGGACGCGCGCAACTGCTGACGGCCAGCGCACAACGGCTGGCCGGAACGCCGGTCCGGTTACATCTGTACCCGGTACAGGCATATCCGCACCCTGCCACGGTACGCGAATGTACCGAAATCCGCCTGCCATATGCACAGGAATGGCTGACCACGGAAGAATGCGCCGACCTGCTGACGTTCCTGAAAGCATCCGCTGACCG
>NZ_SNMT01000076.1:0-1528 GCF_013350575.1 Salmonella sp. SG203 | reverse complement strand
ATTACCGCTGCCGGACCGGGCAGTGCACGTTTGATACAGTACAACACACTGACAGTCAGTGAGTACGCCTGACCAGGTAACGGGAATACTGTTATGAAAATCATCTGTACACATGAACGCCGCCGGTGGTCTGTCCGGACGGTACGCAGCCTGATGTTATCGCTGTTAATCATGCCGCTGTTCTGTCCTGCAGTGGCCAGGGCTGCTGCAGAATTCGGGTGTGGGATAAGCGAGCCGCTGTCCGGAGGCAATATCAACTTTACCCTCCCGACGCCAATCGTGTTCCAGCAGGGCTCGCTTCCGGCTGTGGGGAGCGTCCTGTATTCCTATACCTTCCCGGTACAGTCATTTATCTGCCAGGCCGCGAGACCAAACGCTCTCGGTTTCCAGGCTGCGCTGGCGGCCACAATAAAGGACCATTATTTTCAGGATCTGCAGAACACACTGGCTAAAGCCGGCCTTGCCATGCGTTTTAGGATAGCATCATCCGGGTCGAGTGGTATATGGACACCGAATGACAGCAGCAGCCAGTTTTACCCGGTGAGCAAAGTTTATGGAAAAGATGAATCCCACCTCAGTACCGGAAAGCAGACCTTCACCATGACGGTGGAACTGTATGTCAAAGAACAGGTAACCCGGGCCCTGAAAATCAGTCTTCCTGAATCACCTGACGGAGCCATCAGGCTGATATGGGGTGTGGGGAAAGACTCTGACATTTATCCGAGCATCAAGTACAAATCCACCTTAGCCTCCCTGTGGTACCTGCCGACCTGTATCGGTAAGGTCACCATTCCGCCGGTGGTCAGGTTTAACCGTGTTTACAGCGGAGCCACAACCAAAGACTATGACGGCACCCTTCCGCAGGGACAGTCCTTCACGATAAAGGCACAGTACAACCCGGGCTGCGGCTTTCCTGATACCACCACCAGTTATAACGACCTGGACCTGAGGCTCGCCATTAAATTCACTCCTGAAGGTCCGGGGAGAGTTGATAATCAATATATTTATCTGAAAAACGAAGAGGGGAATGAGAACGGACTGCGCCTGAGAATAAGGGACATGAAATTATCAAAGGACGCAGTTTTTGGCAGCTACAGTGACATTATCGGTTTAAACAGCACCTCAGAAGTGTCCTCGAACACGTTTTCTGCCGAGCTGGAGAAAGCCCCCGGGGCCACCATAAAAACCGGAAATTTCACTCAGCGTGTGAAAGTGGACATCGACTACTACTGACCAGAAAGCCACACCTGAATATAAAAATAAAATAAGGCGGGAGCCTGGTTATCTGCCGGGTCTTCTTTAACCTGAAGGAGTCGCCGTTATGACATCCGGAAAATCACCTGACAAAATGAAGGGAACAGACAGCAATGTTCTGTACCCGCAACAGAGTAACCATGACACCTGTTTTATTCCGCCAGCTGTCCGTCAGCATACCGGTGAACCTATGTACATTCTGGTGGCGTACTGGTGCATGCAACAACAGGGCTGGGTGGACAGGAATCAGATATCCGCAGCATTTCGTATCACC
>NZ_SNMT01000075.1:0-1597 GCF_013350575.1 Salmonella sp. SG203 | reverse complement strand
CAGCGCCGGGGTACAGCTCACCGGCGGTTCAAATTACACCGTGGACGGTGCCACCGTAACCGGTCACTCTGTTGCCGGGCATGGCGTCGGCGTGGGGGGGAATCTGAGTGTGAGCAACGGGACACTGAACGGCAGCACCGTGACGGGCAGTGGAGTGGACATCACCGGTGGTCTCTCAAGCAGCAACACAACCATTACCGGTGATGCCTCCGGTAGCGGCAGTGGCGTCACGCTGGAAGGGAAAATCTCCGGAGATGACGCAGACAAAAACGTGATAACCGGTAATTCTGCGCGGGGCGATGGCGTGGTGATTACCGGTAATCCGGTGGTGGACAACATCACCCTTCACGGTAATGCCGTGGATGGTAACGGGATTAAGGTCACCGGCAGCCTGACGGTGAACAACACGGTGGCAACCGGTAATGCCACCGGCAACGGTAACGGTATCATGCTGGCAGGCTGTGTCACTGGAGGAAACTGGTCGGGTCATTCGGCGGATGGCACGGGTGTGCATGTGGATGGCGACAGTATGCTGACGGACGTAACTGTCAGTGGAAGCACCATCACAGGCACCGGGGTGGACGTGAGTGGCAGTCTGACAAACGCCGGCAGCACAACGGTGAAAGGGGAGGCTACCGGCAGCGGGACAGGAGCTTCAGTGGGGGGGACCCTGAACGGCAGTATCGACAGCACTTCTGTCTCCGGTTCCGGGGCTGTTGTAAATGGAACGGTCAACGGGACGGTGAAAGGTACCTCCGCCTCCGGCAGTGGCACGGTGGTGGGTGACGGGGCAAAAATCACTCAGGGCAGCCAGGTGAACGGCCTGTCCGGCAGCGGTGCTGGCCTGTCCGTTGAAGGTAACGTGACTAACGGGGGCAGTATCACCGGTACCACGAACGGGACGGGAGACGGGGTCAGCCTGACGGGGAACGTCAGTGGTGGGGCCGTATCCGGTAATGCGCCGGACGGTACAGGGGTAAACATAACCGGAGACACTACGCTCAGTGACGTGAGTGTCACTGGCACCACCGCAACCGACACCGGAGTGGGGGTAAATGGTCACCTGACGAATACCGGAAGTACCGTGGTGAACGGTACCGCCGCCTCGGGTAGCGGTATTTACCTGGATGACCACGTGACGGGGGGGCTGCTGAACGGGGTGTCAGTCTCCGGACCCGGAATATATCTGGATAAGGAAGTCATACTGAGTGGCACGACGCTGAACGGTAACTCAGACAGCAACAGTGGCCTGGTGGTGAATGGTACCGTGATAAACACGGATTCAGTCCTGCATGGCCAGTCCGGCAGCGGTGACGGGGTCAGTCTGAACGGCGCGGTGACAGGCGGTAATCTGCACGGGACGTCAGGAAGCGGTGCTGGCATTCACGTCACGGGCAACAGTAGTGTGAGAGGGGTGAACGTGAGCGCGTCCGGAGTTCAACTGGATGGCGTGCTGTCAACGTCCGGCGGAACCACCCTGAACGGCGTGGTACAGCGGGACTCGTCGGCAGAACGCCGTCAGGTGTATGAGCTGCAGAACCGGCTGTCACATAACAACCGCAGCCTGAAGCAGGTGGTCACCGCTTCCGGTTACCGT
>NZ_SNMT01000074.1:0-1610 GCF_013350575.1 Salmonella sp. SG203 | reverse complement strand
GTAATGGATCAGGCCCTGGGACCTGCTTTTGCACGGCAACAGGGAGGGAAATATGAAGGACAGGGGCAGGGGTCATACGGCATGGCGCGTCTTCTGGCGGGTAAGAAAATAACGGCCGATGTGTTTGTTTCCATCACGCCAGGCCCGATGCAAATCCTGAAAGACGCCGGTCTGATTGATAATGCTGTCCCTGTGGCCAGTACCAGTATGGTGATAGCATACAGCCCTGAAAGCAAATTTGCGCATCAGTTTTCACAGTCCACAGGCAGCGATGCAGACTGGCTGAAAGTTCTGGCATCTCCGGGCATGAAATTCGGGCGTACCGATCCGCTCAATGACCCGAAAGGCCAGAACATTATCTTTACTCTGTTACTGGCTGAAAAATATTACAAAGAGCCGGGTATTTCTTCTGAAATTCTTGGCGGGTATCAGAATCCTGCCCAGACACATCTGGAGGGGGGGCTTCTGGCCCGTCTTGAAAGTGGGCAGGTGGATGCCGCTGCCGGTTATGAAAGTGAGGTCATTTCAGCCCACCTTCCGTATGTGGCGCTGCCGGATGAGATTAACCTGAGCAATCCGGATATGGCAAAACAATGGTATGACACAGTAAGTTTCAGTGTGAAAGACAGTGAAGGAAAAGAGAAAGTGCTCCATCCTCAGCCACTGGTTTACTATGCTGCCGTGCTGAAGAATGCCCCACATGGTACCACTGCAGGTAAAGCTTTTGTGGATTTCATGCTGGATAAAACAGGCCAGACACTTTTTAAACAGAATGGTTATGCTTCACCGAAAGGTGGCCTGCTCTATAAGCAATGAAAATTTATCACAAAACGGCACTGTGGCTGTCACTGCCAGCAATTCTGCTGCTGGCAGTACCTTTTGTGACGCTAATCAGCATCACCCGCTGGGAACATTTACACCTGTCCTGGGGAGATAAGGATGCCATTATAACCTCCCTCGGATTAGGCGCATTTTCGCTGTTGTTGATAATTATCAGTGGATTACCCGTGGCCTGGTGGTTGTCGCAGTCAGATGGTCCTGTGAAACGGTTAACTGAACTTCTGGTGATGCTCCCGTTACTTACACCGCCTCTGGCGATGGGGATCTTGCTGGTTAGCGCCTATGGTCCTTACAGCCTGCCGGGTGAAATGCTGGGCAGGTTTGGCCTGACACTGGTGAATAACCCTGCGGCCTTTATTGTGGCCCAGTGGTATGGGGCATCTCCCTATTTTATTATCACCGCACGTTCAGCTTTCGCATCAGTTCCCGAAGATATCCTGGAGGCCGGGCGTACACTTGGCGCTTCCCCCTGGCAACGATTCTGGCGATTATCGGTACCGCTGGCAGGTCCCGGCCTGGCTTCTGCGACCGCATTAGCCTGGGTACGTGAGACAGGGGAGTTTGGCATCGTAATGATATTTGCCTATTTCCCTCAGGGAATGCCTGTACAGCTGTATAACAACCTGCAAAACAACGGTGTTGATGCCGTATATGTACTGTTATGGTTATTGCTGCTGTTTACTTTGCCTGTTCCCTTATTGTGTTTCTCAGTCTCCCGACGAATACGTTATGGCAGGACATCCATAATGTAATGTCTGGCAGGGCAAACC
>NZ_SNMT01000073.1:0-1737 GCF_013350575.1 Salmonella sp. SG203 | reverse complement strand
CTTCGGCGTTGTAAGGTTAAGCCTCACGGTTCATTAGTACCGGTTAGCTCAACGCATCGCTGCGCTTACACACCCGGCCTATCAACGTCGTCGTCTTCAACGTTCCTTCAGGAGACTCTAAGTCTCAGGGAGAACTCATCTCGGGGCAAGTTTCGTGCTTAGATGCTTTCAGCACTTATCTCTTCCGCATTTAGCTACCGGGCAGTGCCATTGGCATGACAACCCGAACACCAGTGATGCGTCCACTCCGGTCCTCTCGTACTAGGAGCAGCCCCCCTCAGTTCTCCAGCGCCCACGGCAGATAGGGACCGAACTGTCTCACGACGTTCTAAACCCAGCTCGCGTACCACTTTAAATGGCGAACAGCCATACCCTTGGGACCTACTTCAGCCCCAGGATGTGATGAGCCGACATCGAGGTGCCAAACACCGCCGTCGATATGAACTCTTGGGCGGTATCAGCCTGTTATCCCCGGAGTACCTTTTATCCGTTGAGCGATGGCCCTTCCATTCAGAACCACCGGATCACTATGACCTGCTTTCGCACCTGCTCGCGCCGTCACGCTCGCAGTCAAGCTGGCTTATGCCATTGCACTAACCTCCTGATGTCCGACCAGGATTAGCCAACCTTCGTGCTCCTCCGTTACTCTTTAGGAGGAGACCGCCCCAGTCAAACTACCCACCAGACACTGTCCGCAACCCGGATTACGGGTCCACGTTAGAACATCAAACATTAAAGGGTGGTATTTCAAGGTCGGCTCCACGCAGACTGGCGTCCACGCTTCAAAGCCTCCCACCTATCCTACACATCAAGGCTCAATGTTCAGTGTCAAGCTATAGTAAAGGTTCACGGGGTCTTTCCGTCTTGCCGCGGGTACACTGCATCTTCACAGCGAGTTCAATTTCACTGAGTCTCGGGTGGAGACAGCCTGGCCATCATTACGCCATTCGTGCAGGTCGGAACTTACCCGACAAGGAATTTCGCTACCTTAGGACCGTTATAGTTACGGCCGCCGTTTACCGGGGCTTCGATCAGGAGCTTCGCTTGCGCTGACCCCATCAATTAACCTTCCGGCACCGGGCAGGCGTCACACCGTATACGTCCACTTTCGTGTTTGCACAGTGCTGTGTTTTTAATAAACAGTTGCAGCCAGCTGGTATCTTCGACTGACTTCAGCTCCATGAGTAAATCACTTCACCTACGTGTCAGCGTGCCTTCTCCCGAAGTTACGGCACCATTTTGCCTAGTTCCTTCACCCGAGTTCTCTCAAGCGCCTTGGTATTCTCTACCTGACCACCTGTGTCGGTTTGGGGTACGATTTGATGTTACCTGATGCTTAGAGGCTTTTCCTGGAAGCAGGGCATTTGTTGCTTCAGCACCGTAGTGCCTCGTCGTCACGCCTCAGTGTTAAAGTGAACCGGATTTACCTGGAACACACACCTACACGCTTAAACCGGGACAACCGTCGCCCGGCCAACATAGCCTTCTCCGTCCCCCCTTCGCAGTAACACCAAGTACGGGAATATTAACCCGTTTCCCATCGACTACGCCTTTCGGCCTCGCCTTAGGGGTCGACTCACCCTGCCCCGATTAACGTTGGACAGGAACCCTTGGTCTTCCGGCGAGCGGGCTTTTCACCCGCTTTATCGTTACTTATGTCAGCATTCGCACTTCTGATACCTCCAGCAACCCTCACAGGCCACCTTCACAGGCTTACAGAACGCTCCCCTACCCAAC
>NZ_SNMT01000072.1:0-1739 GCF_013350575.1 Salmonella sp. SG203 | reverse complement strand
GCACTGCTCTTTAACAATTTATCAGACAATCTGTGTGGGCACTCGAAGATACGGATTCTTGACGTCGCAAGACGAAAAATGAATACCAAGTCTCAAGAGTGAACACGTAATTCATTACGAAGTTTAATTCTTTGAGCATCAAACTTTTAAATTGAAGAGTTTGATCATGGCTCAGATTGAACGCTGGCGGCAGGCCTAACACATGCAAGTCGAACGGTAACAGGAAGCAGCTTGCTGCTTTGCTGACGAGTGGCGGACGGGTGAGTAATGTCTGGGAAACTGCCTGATGGAGGGGGATAACTACTGGAAACGGTGGCTAATACCGCATAACGTCGCAAGACCAAAGAGGGGGACCTTCGGGCCTCTTGCCATCAGATGTGCCCAGATGGGATTAGCTTGTTGGTGAGGTAACGGCTCACCAAGGCGACGATCCCTAGCTGGTCTGAGAGGATGACCAGCCACACTGGAACTGAGACACGGTCCAGACTCCTACGGGAGGCAGCAGTGGGGAATATTGCACAATGGGCGCAAGCCTGATGCAGCCATGCCGCGTGTATGAAGAAGGCCTTCGGGTTGTAAAGTACTTTCAGCGGGGAGGAAGGTGTTGTGGTTAATAACCGCAGCAATTGACGTTACCCGCAGAAGAAGCACCGGCTAACTCCGTGCCAGCAGCCGCGGTAATACGGAGGGTGCAAGCGTTAATCGGAATTACTGGGCGTAAAGCGCACGCAGGCGGTCTGTCAAGTCGGATGTGAAATCCCCGGGCTCAACCTGGGAACTGCATTCGAAACTGGCAGGCTTGAGTCTTGTAGAGGGGGGTAGAATTCCAGGTGTAGCGGTGAAATGCGTAGAGATCTGGAGGAATACCGGTGGCGAAGGCGGCCCCCTGGACAAAGACTGACGCTCAGGTGCGAAAGCGTGGGGAGCAAACAGGATTAGATACCCTGGTAGTCCACGCCGTAAACGATGTCTACTTGGAGGTTGTGCCCTTGAGGCGTGGCTTCCGGAGCTAACGCGTTAAGTAGACCGCCTGGGGAGTACGGCCGCAAGGTTAAAACTCAAATGAATTGACGGGGGCCCGCACAAGCGGTGGAGCATGTGGTTTAATTCGATGCAACGCGAAGAACCTTACCTGGTCTTGACATCCACGGAAGTTTTCAGAGATGAGAATGTGCCTTCGGGAACCGTGAGACAGGTGCTGCATGGCTGTCGTCAGCTCGTGTTGTGAAATGTTGGGTTAAGTCCCGCAACGAGCGCAACCCTTATCCTTTGTTGCCAGCGGTTAGGCCGGGAACTCAAAGGAGACTGCCAGTGATAAACTGGAGGAAGGTGGGGATGACGTCAAGTCATCATGGCCCTTACGACCAGGGCTACACACGTGCTACAATGGCGCATACAAAGAGAAGCGACCTCGCGAGAGCAAGCGGACCTCATAAAGTGCGTCGTAGTCCGGATTGGAGTCTGCAACTCGACTCCATGAAGTCGGAATCGCTAGTAATCGTGGATCAGAATGCCACGGTGAATACGTTCCCGGGCCTTGTACACACCGCCCGTCACACCATGGGAGTGGGTTGCAAAAGAAGTAGGTAGCTTAACCTTCGGGAGGGCGCTTACCACTTTGTGATTCATGACTGGGGTGAAGTCGTAACAAGGTAACCGTAGGGGAACCTGCGGTTGGATCACCTCCTTACCTTAAAGAAGCGTACTTTGCAGTGCTCACACAGATTGTCTGATGAAAA
>NZ_SNMT01000071.1:0-1749 GCF_013350575.1 Salmonella sp. SG203 | reverse complement strand
CCGCCACCTGGATGCAGGCACACCTGACAGGCCATTGCACCCGTAAGGGGCTGACCTTCTGTTTTAACACCTGAATAACCTTTCCGGCCGGGGCCTCAGCCCCGGTCCGGGAGGGTTTTACCCTGATTTCCCCTGAGGACTGTCAAAATGGACAACACACGTACGGACAACACGCCTGCGGATAACGCAGTACAGCCGGTACCGTCATCTCCCGCCACGCTGCCGGCGGTGACCCTGTTTAACCTGGAGCAGTTTGAATGGCGCGTGCACACGGAGGAGACGGAACAGGCCTGCCGGGAGCTGGTCTTTCTGCTCGGTGAGCTGGACCGGGCATACGGCCAGTGGAGCGACCACGTCCGGGCATATGCGCCGGGGCAGCGCCCTGACACCCTGAACCGCCATCTCTGTACCCGCATTGCCGGGGCAGTCACCACGCTGTTCTCCCGCCCGGGGTTCAGCATCAGCGATACGGGGTACGTGCAGCTGATGAACCTGCACCGCTGGCTGGCCCTGATTTTTGCGGTGAGCGCTTACCGCCACGGGGACCACATCATCCGTAACCTGAACGCGGCCGGCGGCGGCGTGGTGGACCCTCTGACGCTGAATGCCGGTAACCTGAGGCTGTTCTGTCTGTGTTACTTCCCGGACTCGGAGATAGCGCTGCAGCCGGAGGTGCTGTGGCAGTACGACCGGGAGACGGTGGTGCGGCTGTTCTGCGCGCTGATAAGCGGCAGGGCGTTACCGACCCCGGCGGCACATGCAAAACGGGAGCAACTGCTGGCCTGGCTGCCGGAGAAGCTCACGGAGCTGGACTCGCTGGATTTTCTGCCGGTGGCGGTGCTGCATGACGTGTACATGCACTGCTCGTATGCGGATCTGCCGGGTAAACATCTCATCAAGCGGAGCGTGAACACCCTGGTCAGGCACACCCTGCAGGCGCAGGGGTTCTGTGACCTGGCCGTGAAGGGCGGAGAAACGTCTCCCCCCGCAGCAGGCGAAAAACCGGTAATGCTGGTTGTGCTGGAGCACTTCACCTGCCGGCACAGCGTGTACCGGACCCACTCAACGGCCTTCCGGGCGCTGCGGGCCGGCTTCACGCTCCACGGCGTGGCGATGGAGGGCAGCGTGGATGCGGTGACGGAGCAGGTGTTTGACGTCTGTCACCGGGTGTCAGGGAGTGAGGCGTTCCGGGAGACGTATGCGCTGGCCCGGGAACTGAAGCCTGCGGTGGTGTATTACGCCGGTGTCGGGATGTTCCCGTACACCATTTACCTGAGCAACCTGCGCCTGGCGCCGCTTCAGCTGGTCGGGCTGGGACACGGTGCCTCAACCTTCTGCGGGCAGATGGACGGATTTGTGGTGGAGGAGGATTTTGTGGGTGACCCGGCGTGTTTCAGCGAGCGTGTGTGTGCGGTTCCGGCGGACAGTATGCCGTTCGTGCCGCCGGCACAGACGCCCCGGGTGGCGGAGAAGCGCGTGCCATTTGCCATTCGTCAGCAGCAGGCGTTACCGTTTGCCCTGCCGGTACGTATCGCGGTGTGTGCCTCGATTATGAAAATCAACCCGGGATTCCTGACGGCGCTGGCGGAGGTGCAGGCCCGCTGCCGGGTACCGGTACAGTTCTGCTTTTATATGGGATTTGCACAGGGGCTGACGCTGGACTACCTGCGGGAGGCGATTCATGACGTCCTGCCGGAGGCGGAGGTGAATGCGCACATGGAGGTTGGCGACTACCAGCAGGCACTGAAC
>NZ_SNMT01000070.1:0-2190 GCF_013350575.1 Salmonella sp. SG203 | reverse complement strand
GGGAATAATCTTCACCGTCAGGACACCGTCCTTAATGGTCTGGGGCGGCAGGATGGCCCGCGCCACCAGGGCGCCGTGGTCACGGTAATGGCGGGTCACGGCGTCCGTCATAGCCTGCAGCTCACCAAACGAGAGCGGACGGTTCAGCCAGGGGGCCACCACCTTCTGCAGGGAAGCCTCCGTCACGCGGTGCGTTCCCGGGACCGGCGCCATCCCGGTAAAGGTCACCGCCTTCAGGGTGACGCGGGCGGTACTTTCCGGCGCACGGGCACTGCCGTGTTCACCGGCCGGAAGGGAGATGGACGGCGCCACGGGAGCCGGCGGTACGGTCCGGTCCTGCTGGCGGAGCTGGTTGTTCAGCTGACCGGCCCCGGTGGGCGGGGGAAGAAAGGCAGCCATGGCTGTGCCGCCATACATGCTCACGCCCAGCGCGACCAGTAGTGAAAGCGGAGAAAAGCTCAGACCGGAAAGACCGAAGACCGGACGTGGAGTGAGATATTTCATAAAATCAGCTCGCGTTATTGAAGAAAATAAATGAATGTCAGCATCACAGGCACCACGCAATAAATTCATTCCCGGAAAGATGAATAAACAGCGTCATCACAAGCTCCATGAAAGGAAACCAAAAATACGCACGCACACCACACTGATAAAACATCATGCTGCAGCGTATTACTGATGCCGTGGCATCTTTCGCCATATATCACAAATATAATATTAATATAACAGATCTTTTATTAATAAATGTATTGAGGTACAAGATGTCAACCAATAAAAGAAAGCGGGAGCGCTTAACCCTGTGTGAAAACAGAATAAAAGAACAGCAAAATAATACCCATTGTTATTTAATATTATAACTCCTGGTTTTTTTGCAAAAAACATAATGAGGAGGCACGTAATGATAAAACAACGGCGGATATAAAGTAACAATAAGAAAATAACAAAGGAATATCTTAAATTATTTTATATCTGCAAGGTGACATCCCCTGAGACCCGAAAGGGGCAATCCTACACTTCTGTAAACCACATTACTTCCACCCCGGGTAATGAGTAAACGCACATAACTACATACCACAGCAGCGACTTTTCCCACCATCCGCAGTAACCGACTCCTTATCCGGACCCCGCGCAGAAAAATCAAATAAAAATCATATTCATTGTCATAATGTAAATACATATCACTATAATGTTTTATGCTGTTTCTATTGATTTCTGGTGACATCCATAAAATCAGTCGGTAATATGATAACTAAAGTTACTTTCAATTATTAATCTGAATTATGATTAAATTATTCGATCTTATCGATCTGTTTAATTTTATTTAAGATTAATCTCATCTGTGTCCTAATATCCTCAGGTTGTACAGGGGAACTTAATACCCTTTATTATTGTCTGAAGAACCTTTGCCCTTTCCCGTACAACCTTTCGTTATCACTCCCTGTAACATGCCCGTCGTTTGTGCGGCTGCTTGTCAGGGTTATCTCTGAATTCTGAATATCATTAAGGGTTAGCCATGATCAGAAAAACGCTTATTGCCGCAGCAACCGTTGCAGCTGTTATGAGTTCTGCATCCGTATTTGCAGTCGATCCCTCTCCCACCAGTACCGGCAAATTCGGTGGCGGAACTATTACCTTTACAGGTTCTGTTACCGAAGCACCATGTTCTATTCCTGCCGGAGAAGCAAATCAGAATATCGACCTGGGAACCGTGTCAAATAAAGTCCTGGGCACATCTTCTTTATCCGGGAGTACGCCAGTTCCTGTTAAAATCAATCTTAAAAATTGTGACTTAGGGGAGGCTTCTACATACCACAAAGCATCCCTTAAATTTCTGGATGACGGTAATTTATCAGCAACAGGCAAGGTTAAAGGTCTTCTGAACACCACAGGTTCAAAAGATGTCGCAGTTCAGTTACTTGACAGAACAGGTACCAGTCCAATCGATTTTACATCGGACGTCACGATGAAGCCGGGAACCGAAGTGTCTATTGCTACCGGAACTGATTCGACTATCGTTTTCATGGCTCATATTAAGGGGACATCTGGTACGGCTGTGACGCCACCTCCCGGGGATATAAAAGCACAGGTTTCTTACCAGCTGGATTATCACTGACAGAGTGCAGACAGGCTTAATTGTAGTTTTGCCTGTCTGTATTACAGATGGTATTGCGAAATAATCCACTTTCCGGA
>NZ_SNMT01000069.1:0-2193 GCF_013350575.1 Salmonella sp. SG203 | reverse complement strand
TCCGGAAAGTGGATTATTTCGCAATACCATCTGTAATACAGACAGGCAAAACTACAATTAAGCCTGTCTGCACTCTGTCAGTGATAATCCAGCTGGTAAGAAACCTGTGCTGTTACTGAACCTGCTGAAGGAGGTGTGGAAGCGCCTGCCTTTCCTTTAAGACGGGCCCAGAAAGTAAGAGTGGAATCAGCTCCACTCACCAGCGGCGTATCTGTTGCTGGCTGCATCTTTGCATCAGATGTAAAATCGATTGGGGTTATACCTGTTTTGTCAAGTAACTGAACTGCGACATTCTCGGGGCCGGTCGTCTGCAAAAAGCCTTTGGTTAAATCAGTCGCATCCAGTTTACCATCATTTAAAAATTTGAGTGATGCTTTAGCATATTTAGGTGCGCTTCCCAAATCGCAGTTTTTGAGTTCAATTTTAACGGCGACAGGATTACTTCCATTTTTAGATGATACTAATAACTGATTAGACACCGCGCCCAGGTCGATATTCTGATTTGCTTCTCCGGCAGGAATAGAACATGGTGCTTCGGTAACAGAACCTGTAAAGGTAATAGTCCCGCCACCGAATTTGCCGGTACTGGTGGGGGCAGGAACGGCACCATCTGCAAATACGGATGCAGAACTCATAACAGCTGCAACGGTTGCTGCGGCAATAAGCGTTTTTCTGATCATGGCTAACCCTTAATGATATTCAGAATTCAGAGATAACCCTGACAAGCAGCCGCACAAACGACGGGCATGTTACAGGGAGTGATAACGAAAGGTTGTACGGGAAAGGGCAAAGGTTCTTCAGACAATAATAAAGGGTATTAAGTTCCCCTGTACAACCTGAGGATATTAGGACACAGATGAGATTAATCTTAAATAAAATTAAACAGATCGATAAGATCGAATAATTTAATCATAATTCAGATTAATAATTGAAAGTAACTTTAGTTATCATATTACCGACTGATTTTATGGATGTCACCAGAAATCAATAGAAACAGCATAAAACATCATACTGATATGTATTTACATTATGACAATGAATGTGATTTTTATTTGATTTTTCTGCGCGGGGTCCGGGTAAAGAGTCGGTTACTGCGGATGGTGGGAAAAGTCGCTGCTGTGGTATGCAGTTATGTGCGTTTACTCATTACCCGGGATGGAAGCAAAGTGGTTTACAGAAGTGTCGGATTGCCCCTTTCGGGTCTCAGGGGATGTCACCTTGCTGATATAAAATTATTTAAGATATTCCTTTGTTATTTTCTTATTGTTACTTTATATCCGCCGTTGTTTTCTCATTACGTGTCTCCTCATTATGTTTTTGGCAAAAAACCAGGAGTTATAATATTAAATAACAATGGGTATTATTTTTGCTGTTCTTTTATTCTGTTTTCACACAGGGTTAAGCGCTCCCGCTTTCTTTTATTGGTTGACATCTTGTACCTCAATACATTTATTAATAAAAGATCTGTTATATTAATATTATATTTGTGATATATGGTGAAAGATGCCACGGCATCAGTAATACGTTGCAGCATGATGTTTTATCAGTGTGGTGTGCGTGCGTATTTTTGGTTTCCTTTCATGGAGTTTGTTATGACGCTGTCTATTCATCTTTCCGGGAATGAATTTATTGCGTGGTGCCTGTGATGCTGACATTCATTTATTTTCTTCAATAACGCGAGCTGATTTTATGAAATATATCACTCCCCGTCCGGTCTTCGGTCTTTCCGGTCTGAGCTTTTCTCCGCTTTCACTACTGGTCGCGCTGGGCGTGAGCATGTATGGCAGCACGGCCATGGCCGCCTTTCTTCCCCCGCCCACCGGGGCTGGTCAGCTGAACAACCAGCTCCGCCAGCAGGACCGGACCGTACCGCCGGCTCCCGTGGCGCCGTCCATCTCCCTTCCGGCCGGTGAACACGGCAGTGCCCGTGCGCCGGAGAGTACCGCCCGCGTCACCCTGAAGGCGGTGACCTTTACCGGGATGGCGCCGGTCCCGGGAACGCACCGCGTGACGGAGGCTTCCCTGCAGAAGGTGGTGGCTCCCTGGCTGAACCGGCCGCTCTCGTTTGGTGACCTGCAGGCCATGACGGACGCCGTGACCCGCCATTACCGTGACCACGGCGCCCTGGTGGCGCGGGCCATCCTGCCGCCCCAGACCATTAAGGACGGTGTCCTGACGGTGAAGATTATTCCC
>NZ_SNMT01000068.1:0-2505 GCF_013350575.1 Salmonella sp. SG203 | reverse complement strand
GTAAGCGTCGTCTCTGCACCGTCTGGCTAACTTTTGACATACTGGACAAAATATCCACCACTAAATAATAGTGGGTGATAAAAATGTCAGATATACAGAAAAATGCCACACCTGGCAGGCCTAAAGGCTGCCTTAACTATCCTCCTGAATTTAAACAACGGCTCGTCGCTGAGTCATGTAAGCCGGGGGTATCAATCTCCCGACTGGCTCTGGATAATGGTATTAACGCCAATCTGTTGTTTAAATGGCGCCAGTTATGGCGGCAGGGAAAACTGCAACTACCTTCAGGGGCTGTAACCAGTGACCCTCTGTTAATCCCCGTTACGATTGAATCTGAAACAGCCCCTGTTTCCGCAGCGACAATCCAGTCATCAACTCCGTCAGCGGGAGATGACACACTTAACGCCTCCTGTGAGGTTGTGTTCAGACACGGGACTCTCCGCCTGAACGGCACTATCAGCGAAAATCTTCTGGCAAAGTTGATACAGGAGCTTAAACGATGATGTCTCTTCCATCCGGAACCAAAATCTGGCTGGTTGCCGGTGTCACTGATATGCGTAAATCGTTCAACGGTCTGGGTGAACAGATACAAACCGTGTTGAATGAAAACCCTTACTCCGGGAATCTCTTTATCTTTCGGGGAAGACGCGGTGATATGGTGAAAATCCTTTGGGCGGATGCGGATGGCCTGTGCCTGTTTACCAAACGTCTTGAAGAAGGCCAGTTTATCTGGCCTGCTGTGCGTGACGGGAAAATAACTATCACCCGTTCACAACTTGCCATGCTCCTCGATAAGCTGGACTGGCGTCAGCCAAAAACTTCCCGCCTTAATGCCCTGACAATGTTGTAATTTACCGGCAGCAAATATTATAAGGCAGGGATGAATAAACAACTCTCTGCCCGCATTGCTGACCTGGAAAGACAGCTAAGCCTGAAAGATGAACAGCTCCGTATCATCGAGGAAACGGAAAACTTCCTGCGTTCAGCGCTTGCCCGCGCTGAGGAAAAAATCGAGCAGGAAGAGCGGGAAATAGAGCACCTGAGAGCTCAGGTGGAAAAGCTGCGTCGTATGTTGTTTGGCAGGCGTTCAGAAAAGCTTCATCGGCAGGTGGAACAGGCAGAAGAGCTACTGAAACAACGTGAGCAGGAGAGCGATCGGTACAGTGGTCGGGAAAATGACCCGCAGGTTCCCCGGCAGCTTCGCCAGTCCCGTCACCGTCGCCCGCTTCCTGAACACCTTCCCCGTGAAATACACCGTCTGGAACCATCGGAAACCTGCTGTCCTGAGTGCAGCGGAGAACTCGACTATCTGGGAGAGGTGAGTTCGGAACAACTGGAACTGGTGACCAGCGCCCTGAAGGTTATCCGCACAGTACGGATAAAAAAGGCCTGCACGAAGTGTGACTGTATCGTGGAAGCCCCGGCACCATCACGTCCGATAGACAGGGGAATAGCTGGCCCGGGGCTGCTGGCGCGGGTTCTGGTGTCCAAATATGCGGAACATACCCCGCTGTACCGCCAGACCGAAATCCTGGCGCGTCAGGGAGTCGACCTGAGCCGCTCCCTGCTCTCAAACTGGGTGGATGCGTGTTGCAGACTGATGGCCCCTCTGGATGAAGCCCTGTACAACTACGTGATGGATACCCGCAAGCTGCACACGGATGATACCCCGGTGCCGGTACTGGCACCGGGTAATAAAAAGACGAAAACCGGGCGTCTGTGGACTTATGTGCGTGATAACCGTAACGCAGGCTCCTCAGATCCGCCTGCAACGTGGTTCGCCTTCTCGCCGGACAGAAAAGGGAAACATCCACAGCAACATCTGAGAAACTACCACGGGGTGTTGCAGGCGGATGCTTACGGTGGGTACGATCGTCTGTTCAGTCCGGAACGTGAAGGAGGTCCACTGACAGAAGCAGCCTGTTGGGCTCACGCCCGCCGAAAAATCCACGATGTGTATGTCAGAACAAAAAGCCCGACGGCGGAGGAAGCGCTGAAACGTATCGGAGAACTGTATGCCATCGAGGACGAAATACGTGGTTGTCCTGAAAATGAACGCCTGGCAGCCAGGCAGACTCGTAGTAAAGCGCTTCTGACGTCCCTGTATGACTGGATGGTGGAGAAAAACGCGACGTTGTCGAAAAAGTCAAAGCTGGGTGAAGCGTTCGGCTACATACTGAACCAGTGGAAAGCCCTGTGCTACTACTGTGAAGACGGGCTTGCAGAAGCGGATAATAACACCGCCGAGCGCGCGTTGCGCGCAGTCTGTCTTGGAAAGAAAAATTATCTCTTCTTCGGTAACAACCATGGAGGTGAGCGCGGAGCCTTACTATACGGACTGATCGGGACATGCCGGTTAAACGGTATAGATCCGGAAGCTTATCTGCGTCATATACTGAGCGTGTTGCCGGAATGGTCGTCTAATAAAGTGGCTGAACTACTGCCATGGAACGTAGATCTCTCCAATAAATAAGCGTCAGTACGGTTCTCACTTACCGCTTACGT
>NZ_SNMT01000067.1:0-2541 GCF_013350575.1 Salmonella sp. SG203 | reverse complement strand
GACGGGGAACAACATCACGATTACTGCCAGCAGCAGTACGGCTGATGCACTGTCGATAAGCGGTCAGAGTAAACTGAACGCAGACACGAATCTGACGGTGTCCGGGGTGAGTCGTGCTACCTCTTCTTCGGAAAACATAATCTATGGCATTCACACCTGGGGGGGCAGCCTTTTTAAAGCAGGGGATACGGTCACTCTGAGCGCGATGGCCGCGGGCGGGGGGACAGACGGGGCCTTTAACGCATCAAATATCAATGTCAGTGCGCAGAATGCAGTGATTACTGGCACTGCCGGGGCTGCAAATGGTACTGGTATTAAAATTAATAGTTGCGTCAGTAATATCCTGAGTAATGGCAACCTGACGCTGAACGGAACAGCCACGGGTGACAGTGGTACGGGGGTGCTCCTCAATAATGCGTCAGTAGAAGCGAATGGCACGGGTCTCCTGACTGTAACCGGAAAGACTCAAACCGGGCAGGGCGTCACCATAACTAACGGAACGCTGTCGGGCGGAAACGTGACGGTGAACGGGACATCGTCGGATGGTATTGGCAGGGGAGTGTGGGTGTACGGTGCCAGCAAACTGACTGCCACGTCCGGCGACCTTAATCTGACGGGCGCGCAGACTAAGGGGGGAAAGGGATACGGTATCCATATTCATGGCGGTAATATCCTGACAGCTGTGAATAATATCACGCTGACCGCCAGTGCCATAGACGGTAAGGATGGTGCGCTGAATGCAGATACTAATACGTTTAAAGCAATAAATACGGTACTGAACGGCACCTCAAATCAGAATAACATTGGGGTAAAGCTGGGGGGGATCACTAACATCACACAAGGTAACCTGTCGGTGACAGGAACAACCAGACAAACCAACGACGGGCCTTATATTGCGTTCACTACCAACAATCTGAACCTGACTGTAAGCTGCGGCAGTCTGAACATGAAGGGCGTGGTGACGGGGACTCCGAACGGAACTCAGCCTGTAGCGCTGAACCTGATCAATGCTACCCTCAGTGCTGACAGCGCCACACTGACGGGGTCTAATGCCAACGGCGGCAAGGGATTTGTCCTGAACAATGTGACACTGAAGGGAGGAATAGCGAATGGCGCTAATCTGACACTGAGCTCCGCGGGCAGCAATAAAAATGTGACCAACGTTATTGGCAGTGGAATACTGAATGTGACCACGGCTGAAGTACTGATGAAGCAGGGGATAGATAACAGTACACAGATAGACACTACAGGGATGACGCTGGGCGGGTCCGGTGCAGACTGGGTCGATAGCTACACCAGTAAACGTGGTGTCTGGATTTTAAAAAATGTCACGGTAAACAAAACAGGCAATATCAGCCTGAAGGGCGTGAGTTTTGTGAACAGTAACATTACTGCGGGTCAGGATCTCACGATAGATAATGTTAACCGTAGTCTTACAGTACAGAGCAGTAACCTGACGGCTACGTCGGGTAATATCAGCCTTAACGGGAATGGCACTGGAACGGGTAACAATGGTGTTACCCTGGCCAACGCTTCCCTGACAGCATTGGCCGGGAATATCAATGTTACGGGTGTGGGTGATAGTGGTAGTTATTTGGCGGAGACAGGGAACGGTATTATGCTCACAGGGAATACGACATTTAAGTCAACGGAAAATACGTTGAATGGCAGCTATACTGGCAGGACGGGAACCACAGCAGGTGGTGTGGTTGTATACGGAAATTTGAATAACAGGTTGTCTACAAATGTGAGTTTTGCAGGGAACACCACAATTAACGCAACATCTACAGGCAGGAGCGGGATGGTGTTTTCAGGAGTATTTAGCCCGGTATTTGTGATCGGATTCTCGAATGGTACAGCTGTGATTAATGCAAAGACAACGGATGTTAAGGATGTGACAGGTGGTGGAGTATTCATTTTTCAGATGGTTGGTACTCCACGAACTGTTGAGGTTCAGGTCTCGAATGCAACGTTAAACATAAATGCAGAAGCTAAAAGAGTAAATGGTTTTAGCGCTTATTCAGATACCGATGGACCGGATGACCTGGCCCGTAAAACCGGTTATAAATTCACCGGAGAAGGGAATGTGAATATTCACAGTGTGTCTGATTCCGGTGACGGGCTGGATCTTCGGATAGTGGATAATACCGGCCTGACAGGCAACTTTACGATTATCGGGGAAAGTAAAAGCGGTACAGGTGTCAGTGTGCCTGAATTTGCCAATGTCAGTATAGTCAACGCAACGGTCACCGGTATCAGTCAGGATGGAACGGGTATTCGCATTAATTCCGGTGATACAAAGCATAAACCGCAGGTTAATCTGAACGGTAATAACCTGACCGGGATCTCGAATACCAGTACCGGTATCAATATCACTGGCAATAATGTCACCATCACCAACGGTACCCTGAATGGTACCTCATCAGGCAGCAGCGCCGGGGTACAGCTCACCGGCGGTTCAAATTACACCGTGGACGGTGCCACCGTAACCGGTCACTCTGTTGCCGGGCATGGCGTCGGCGTGGGGGGGAATCTGAGTGT
>NZ_SNMT01000066.1:0-2700 GCF_013350575.1 Salmonella sp. SG203 | reverse complement strand
GACGGGGAACAACATCACGATTACTGCCAGCAGCAGTACGGCTGATGCACTGTCGATAAGCGGTCAGAGTAAACTGAACGCAGACACGAATCTGACGGTGTCCGGGGTGAGCAGTGCCGGCGTGAAAAAAGATATGCACTTCTACGGTATTCACACCTGGGGTGGCGTCCTGTTCGCCGCAGGGGATACGGTCACCCTGAGTGCGGCAGCCACGGACGGTACAGACGGGGCCTTTAATGCCTCAAATATCAATGTCAGTGCGCAGAATGCGGTGATTACTGGCACCGCCGGGGCTGTAAATGGCACTGGTATTAAAATTAATGGTGGCATCAGTAATACCCTGAGTAATGGCAACCTGACGCTGAACGGGACTGCTACGGGTGGCAATGGTACGGGGGTGCTCCTCCAGAGTGCGTCAGTAAAAGCGAATGGCTCGGGTCTCCTGACTGTAACCGGAAAGACTCAAACCGGGCTGGGCGTCACCATAAATAACGGAACGCTGTCGGGCGGAAACGTGACGGTGAACGGGACATTGTCGGATGGTGTTGGCAAGGGAGTGTGGGTGTACGGTGCCAGCAAACTGACTGCCACGTCCGGCGACCTTAATCTGACGGGCGCGCAGACTAATGGGGACAGTGGATACGGTATCCATATTCATGGCGGTAATACCCTGACAGCTTCGAATAATATCACGCTGACCGCCAGTGCCAAAAACGGTAAGGATGGTGCGCTGAATGCAGATACTAATACGTTCAGTGCAATAAACACGGTACTGAACGGTACCTCAAATCAGAATAACATTGGGGTAAAGCTGGGGGGAAACACCCGCATCCAAGGTAACCTGTCGGTGACAGGAACAACCAGACAAATCGGCGGCGGGTCCTGGACTGCGCTCATTACCCAAAATCTGAACCTGACTGTAAGCTGCGGCAGTCTGAACATGAAGGGCGTGGTGACGGGGACTCCGAACGGAACTCAGCCTGTAGCGCTGAACCTGACCAACGCTATCCTCAGTGCAAGCAGCGCCACACTGACAGGGGTAAATACCGACCATAACAATGGATTTGTCCTGAACAATGTGACACTGAAGGGCGGAATAGCAAATGGCGCTAATCTGACACTGAGCTCCGCAGGCAGCAATAAAAATGTGACCAACGTTATTGGCAGTGGAATACTGAATGTGACTACGGCTGAAGCACTGATGAAGCAGGGGATAGATAACAGTACACAGATAGACACCACAGGGATGACGCTGGGCGGGTCCGGTGCAGACTGGGTCGATAGCTACACCAGTAAACATGGTGTCTGGATTTTAAAAAATGTCACGGTAAACAAAGCAGGTAATATCAGCCTGCAGGGAGTGAGTTTTGCAGACAGTAACATTACTGCGGGTCAGGATCTCACGATAGACAATGTTATGCGTAGTATTACAGTACAGAGCAGTAACCTGACGGCGAAAGCAGGTAAAATCAGTCTGACAGCGAATGGAGGGATCAGCCTGTCGGGAAGTAATATGACGGCAAATAAGGATATCAGGCTGAATGCCAGTCGGGGGGGAGTGAGTATCACAGGGAAAAATAACAGCACAGGCATTGTAAAAATAACCTCAACAGCAGGGAATATCAGTATTAGTGGAAATGCTACTGGTCAGCAGGCCAGTGGTGTTTCCCTTACTAATACTGCCTTAACGTCAACTTCCGGGAATATTAATGTCTCAGGTGTTGGTGACAGAGGATCGTATAGTATATATTACCTGAATGGAGGTGGGGTCACGCTTTCCGGAAAAACTTCTTTTACTTCCCGATATAATATACTCAACGGAAAAAATATCTCTGAAAAATATCAGGAACAACTTTTTGGTATTGGTTTATTGGGTTCTGCTGATATTATTTTTACAGGGGATACTGATATTAATGCTCATTCTGAGCGCGGGGCTGGTTTTTTGCTTAATAATGGTGAAAATGATGAAAAGTTAACTTTCCTTCATGGAAAGGCGACAATTAATGCTACAAGTAATTACGATGGTAGTGATGATAGCAAATTAGACTCTGTTGGCGGAGGAATGGTGTTATCAGGAGTTGAATGGGAATCCAGAACATTCGATATTAATGTGTCTGATGGGGCGTCGCTGAATATCAATGCACAAACAAACGCTGGTAACGGTATAGCTTCCTTTGGTTTCAGAAAGGATGGTGTGGACTCGATAATCCGACGTTCAGGATTCAGGTTTACCGGTGACGGTGATGTGAATATTCACAGTGTGTCTGATTCCGGTGACGGGCTGGACCTTCGGGTGGTGGATAATACAGGATTAACAGGCAACTTTACGGTTACCGGAGAAAGTAAAAGCGGTACAGGTGTCAGTGTGCCTGAATTTGCCACTGTCAATGTAGTCAATGCTACTGTCACCGGTACCAGCCAGGATGGAACGGGTATTCGCGTTAATTCCGGTGATACAAAGCATAAACCGCAGGTTAATCTGAACGGTAATAACCTGACCGGGATCTCGGACACCAGTACCGGTATCAATATCACTGGCAATAATGTCACCATCACTAACGGTACCCTGAATGGTACCTCATCAGGCAACAGCGCCGGGGTACAGCTCACCGGCGGTTCAAATTACACCGTGGACGGTGCCACCGTAACCGGTCACTCTGTTGCCGGGCATGGCGTCGGCGTGGGGGGGAATCTGAGTGT
>NZ_SNMT01000065.1:0-2863 GCF_013350575.1 Salmonella sp. SG203 | reverse complement strand
AATTCATCAGGCGGCCTCCGGATAAAAGACGTCGTTGGCGGCCGGGCGCTGCATGGCACGCTGAACGGCGGCCAGTCGTTGCTGCCCTGCCCTGTGGTACTGCTCCATCAGTTCGATACCGATATATCTGCGCCCCGCCTGTAACGCGGCAACGCAGGTGGAGGCGGAGCCGGCAAACGGGTCGAGAACAATGGCATTCGTGTGTGTGAAAGACTCAATCAGCGGTTGCAGGCTTGTAACGGGTTTTTCCGTCGGGTGGTGGCGGTTGCCGGAATACTTCCAGCCCAGCACGTCCGGCAGCGGATTGTGCGGCAGGGCCGGACGACCTTTTGCCAGGATGTAAGCGCATTCGTGGCGGTAGCCGACATACGCCGATTTCGACGAGTAGGTTTTGGTGAAGACCAGGTGCCCGACCACACTGAATCCGGCACTTTTCCAGGCCGACATAAAACGGTCCACGCGGTTCCAGCCGTAGAAACTCACCATCAGCGCGTCTTTTTTGAGAACGCGGTACATCTGGTTACAGGCAGGTTGCAGCCATTCATCGGTTCTGTCACCGGCAATACTGCGACCGGAACGGTCGCGGAAGCCGACAAGGTAAGGCGGGTCAGTCAGAATGAAATCAACGGCGCGGTCCGGAAAGCCGGCCATAATATCGACGCAGTTCCCCAGGATTAAACGGGACATAGAGATTCCTCGCGGTTACAGGAGGGCACCGGGAGGGCGCCCCTGTGGCGCCCGTTCCCCGCTGCCTGTGGGCTGTTCACCGCGTCCGGTAACGGGTCAGGCCGACCGTGGAATAACGAGCCGACGGTCTCACCGTCGGTGAGCTTATGCCTATAAGGACATCCCGATAATGGTCAAGCCTTAAATATCTAATGGTTGTTCAGTTGGGAGTAATAACCGTGACTAAAAGAAATAAGTGGAAGCCCCATGCTACGGACTCAATCCGCGAAGCAGGTATTCAACAGCAGTTGTTCCCTCTTGCATAAGGCAAGTACACGACAGCATGAGGCTAATTTTTTATCGACAACGCTGCGGCGACTGGATTGAGGCGGAGCGCAGCAAAGCGAGCACCGAACAATCCAGGTGCTTCAGCGGAATAACCTGATTAAACGTTGATATTATTTATGCCTGATTATTTGACTAAATACTCTTTCCTGTCTGTGCTTCTTCGCTGCATGAAATTCTGGATAAAAGGTTACGGACAGCGAGCCTATAAACGGTTATTTACGCGCTATTGTTAGCGACAAACCCTGATGAAAGACGCACGCTATGGGCTCCATCCGCGAAACAGGTATCCACATTACGGTGATAGCCTCTTGCATATCTCGAGTAAACCATAGCGCAGGTCCAAACCTTTTAAATCATCATCGCGTGATCATCATGCAAGGAAAGAAATCAATAATATCAATATATTAATAAGATAATATTCATGCCGGAAACCTGAACTCATCCTTCAGGTGTAACATAGCCCAACACATGCGTGCATTTTTTGCCGCGATTGCAACCAGGGCCCGGCCATAACCCCGCCTTTCTTTCAATTGCAAAGCCCACTTGCTGACCGGGTCGTCATTTTTAGCGGCTTCTGACAGTACAGATTTTGCCCCCAGAACCAGCAATGTACGTAGATAACTGTCGCCAGCTTTCGTTATTCTTCCCAGTCGGGCTTTGCCTCCGGAGCTTTTTTGTCTTGGTGTTAAGCCAAGTCAGGCACTAAACTGGCGCCCATTTCTGAAATCATGCCCATTACCTATACTGGCAACGATTGCAGTAGCAGTCATCGGACCAATCCCTCTGAACTGCATCAACATCTGCGCTGCTGAATTATCTCTGGCAAGTTGCTGTATTAATTTCTCGCTGTTTTTAATTTTTTCTTCTATATGAAAAAGTTCGTTCAGGAGATCACCGATGACCTGATTACAGTAGCCCGGTAAATCCTCAAGAACTTGTGCAACACCAGACAAAAATGCTTTAAACGCCTGAGGCAAAACAATACCCAGCTCGCAGAGCAACCCTCTGATGCGATTAATCAGCGCGGTTCTCTCGCTGACATACCCCTGATGAGCTCTGTGTACAAATAGTTGCCCCTGCTGTTCAATGGATTTAACCGGCACAAAACGCATATTAGGGCGAGCAACAGCTTCACAAATAGCAGCGGCATCTGCAGCATCATTTTTGCCGTGACGTCCCCCCATACGGTATGGCGAAACCAGTTGAGGTGCCATAATTCGTACCGTGTGCCCCATTTTCTGAAACTCCCGGGCCCAATAATGAGCACCAGTGCAAGCCTCCATACCGATAAGACAGGAAGGAAGCGTTGCAATCAGCTCGAGTAGTTTAGCGCGACGAACAAGAGGCTTAACTAAAATCGCTTTCCCGGCAGCGTTAACACCATGTACTGCAAACACATTTTTGGCCAAATCAATACCAATAGTCACGACAGTCATAGGACATCCTTAGTAATGTTTTTATACGCTCAACATCATGCTGAATCAGCCTCCCAAAAAGTAACTGATTAGCGTCAAGTTATGATGAAGATGTCCCTTTCATTCGCGAAAGCGGCTTGAAGGGCGTTCATCAGAAGGCGAGTGGCGGGTGCATAATCGCGACAGCGCCCGCCGGGAGCGGAAACGCCGCCCGTCCCGTGCCCGGCCGGACGCGGGATACTGACCACAGGCAGCGTTGCTCCCGCGCCGCGCCAGCAGGCGCACATAAAAAAGGAGCGCAGCGACATCATTATTCATTCAGTAAGTACCGGGCAGACATTCTGCCCGGCAGGTTGTCAGCGGGTGATATCCCGCCAGTCATTCCCCCACTCGTCGCGCAGTACCGGCGCATCCGTTGAGCCGGTCACTGTCCA
>NZ_SNMT01000064.1:0-3001 GCF_013350575.1 Salmonella sp. SG203 | reverse complement strand
CTGAACCCAGTTTTGTTGCAGCAGACACCAGTGCGCAACAAGAATATAAAGAGGTTCTCCGTTGTGCTGGCGAACACACTCCGGGATAAAACAGGCATCATGGTTTGTCTGTCCGGGATAATGTATATCGTCAGCCGGGAAGATAAATTGCTTCTTTGCGTGTGTATTATCAGGGCACATAAAGACCTCTCCGCTTATAATCTAAAAGGAATGCCAGAGGAATGAACAAATTTATTATTTATATTTTATAAGCCACAACTCGTCACTAACTATAACGTGTGTCGTCAAATTTTAATTATAGGTAACCACAACAGTCATTGCTGCCGAGAAATTCCCGGTTTTAATCTCAGCTCCTGGTATGGGTTCAACTTTTGCTTTGTAATTTTTTATAATTTTCCCGCCGGAAGCGTTATCCAGATTAATGCTCCCCATATCCGCTTGCTTATTAAAGTGAACCTGATTTCCGGAATCATCCACAACCGACAGCCTGAATCCATTGGCTTCGCCTTTTGTATTTTTCAATGTAACTGAGGTGTCAGAGTCAGCAGACGTCACATCGTTAGTCTTAAACTCTATAGCCAGCGGTGCGACGAAGGGACTCTGCGTTCCGATATTCTGTTGCGCTGTTACCGTAAAGGGAGCCTCTCTGGCCACCATAGTATCTTTATACTCCGTATAAAAATGACCCAGATTAACGACTGAGGGAGAAATAATAACCCTGCCAGAATTATCAGGAATAAACCGGAGATTAAAAGCAGAAACGGTTAAAGGTTTGTATGAAACAGTTGGCGGATAAACAACAGTCCCGGGCTGAGTTGGGTTATAGGGTAATATGTGAAGCGTGCTTGCAGGAATGCCTATGTTCAAGAAAGTATTCTTATAAACAACATCTACAAATATACGTAACGTAAGCGTTCCGCTCAGGTTATATATTTTACTCTGGTCCATACGTTGTCCGAATGTTTTTGACTTGGACCAGCCGGCAAAACCTGACTGTATCTCCTGCCATGTAAAGGTCACAGGAGTATTACCCCCCTCCTGAGCAATGATATCCATCCCAAGACCGCTACCTTTTAGCGCATTTACTATCTGTCCCATATCGGAAAGATACATAGCTGCGGAGTAAACAAACCCACCTATACTGCTCCATTTTGTCTCACATGTATAGCTGATGGGAACGGTAATCTTCTGCAGTTCCTGCCCAGGGGAATATTGTCCTCCCTTCAGATTTATATTCTGAATATTGACATTTCCATTGGCATCACATTTTGACCAGTCGAAGTTTGCCCGCGCAGAATCACAGACAGTAAAGAAAAGAAACACACCTGACAGTATCAGTGATTTCATATTGAATAATCGTCCTGTCATGATTTCGCGCCTCCCTCTTTAATCGCACAGTTCAGGGCATCGCAGGCGTAGCGGTTCATCTGCAGTCCACCGTAATCATCAATATACCCCACCCACAGCGTCCGGGTTTCTGCCGGCAGAACAGCCTTTAAAGGCAGGCTCCCCAGGGGCGGCACCATCACGCCCTCGCGGAAACCGCTGAGCCTGTGGCTGCGGTCTGCTCCCAGCCACGCCACAGTGATGTAGTACGGCGTCGGGTTTCTGAGGGTCAGGTGTCCCGCATTCCGCTCAGCGGTCAGCTTTCTTTCCGGCTGGTCATTGCTGCTTCTGATAATGGCTTTCGGACGGTAAAACAGTTTCAGCTGGCTCTGCATGGCCAGCTGCAGGACGTTGTCCTCTCCGGGTTTCGGGGGAACGCCGCGGACGTTAAACCAGAACAGCGTTTCCCTGTCCTGAGGGAGCTTATCTGTCAGCCCGCGAACCTGGGTAATGCGGACCTGGGATTTCTGTCCGGCATCAATACGCTGCAGCGGTGGCAGCGCCATCAGCGCATCCGTTCTCACCCCGTCAGCATCCGTCACCCAGGACTGCGCCAGGAACGGCGTGGTTTTGTCATCGTTATTCAGCGTGATGGCCACCGTTTTCTGCGGCGCATCCATAATAATACGGGTCCGGTCGACGTTGACGGCCGCCGGGCTGTACTGGCTCCATGCTGCCGCCAGGGCGAACGCAATCACACTGCCTGTTCTGCTCTTTTTCACGCGTTGTCTCCGTTAATTCTGTTCTGTGACAGGGGATGTTCTTATTTACAGGGCAGCAACAGCGGTCCCTGGCTAATAGTCAGTATTTCCGGCAGACTGAGCCTGCACTGTACCCGGCCATCCCAGGACACGTTCAGGGTCCGGCGGTCTTCTTTACTGAGACCGGTCAGGTAAGCCAGGCCGTCATCCCCGACCATCCCCGCGGTTCTGCCGGTGGTCCCGGACACCACCATGGCGCCAAACGGCGGGCTGGCGCCGTCCGCCAGCCGGATATGACCGAGCACCTGCTCCCCCTGGCTGGCGTCAATCTTCCGGTAGCCCACCGCGCCCTCCGTCAGCACCTGGCTGATGACGGAGCTGCTGACGTCCACGTCCTCCGGCAGGGCGGCCACATCAACCGAAATATCGCTGCGCCGATAGCTGCTGCCGGCGCTCACCACGCCCACCCCGAAGCGGTTGGTCACCCCGCTGTTGCCGTTCACCGGTACACCGGCCACGTCTCCGGTATCTATCATCATGCGGGGCTCATTCCCGGCCATCGACTGGCTGAAAGCGGCGCCGTGGGCGGTGGCCGTCACCGAGCCGTACCAGCTCAGGCCCAGACTGCGGTACTGCCCGGGCTGCAGGGTGGCGTCCGCTGCTGCCTGGCCCCACGGCAGACGGCTCTGCACGCTACCGCTGAAGCTGCTGTTGCTGCCGGTGTCATAACGGTTATGGCCGGCGCTGATGTTCCATGTGGTGTCCGGGTTATGGAAATCGCTGTAATTCACAGTCTGCTGCAAGCCGCCCCGGTTATCCTTCTGCACGCTGTAGCTCACCTGACGGCTGTCGCCCCACGGGATACTGATGGTGGCGTAGACCTGGTTCTGGCTGCCCCCGCCGGTGTACTGGTT
>NZ_SNMT01000063.1:0-3053 GCF_013350575.1 Salmonella sp. SG203 | reverse complement strand
CCGCCACCTGGATGCAGGCACACCTGACAGGCCATTGCACCCGTAAGGGGCTGACCTTCTGTTTTAACACCTGAATAACCTTTCCGGCCGGGGCCTCAGCCCCGGTCCGGGGAGGTTTTACCCTGATTTCCCCTGAGGACTGTCAAAATGGCCAACACCTGTACGGACAACATGCCTTTGGATAACGCAGTACAGCCGGTACCGTCATCCCCTGCCACGCCGCCGCTGACCCTGTTTAACCTGGAGCAGTTTGAATGGCGCGTGCACACGGAGGAGACGGAACAGGCCTGCCGGGAGCTGGTCTTTCTGCTCGGTGAACTGGACCGGGCATACGGCCAGTGGAGCGACCACGTCCGGGCATATGCGCCGGGGCAGCGCCCTGACACCCTGAACCGCCATCTCTGTACCCGCATTGCCGGGGCGGTCACCACGCTGTTCTCCCGCCCGGGGTTCAGCATCAGCGATACGGGGTACGTGCAGCTGATGAACCTGCACCGCTGGCTGGCCCTGATTTTTGCGGTGAGTGCTTACCGCCACGGGGACCACATCATCCGTAACCTGAACGCGGCCGGCGGCGGCGTGGTGGACCCGCTGACGCTGAACGCCGGTAACCTGAGGCTGTTCTGTCTGTGTTACTTCCCGGACTCGGAGATAGCGCTGCAGCCGGAAGTGCTGTGGCAGTATGACCGGGAGACGGTGGTGCGGCTGTTCTGCGCGCTGATAAGCGGCAGGGCGTTACCGACCCCGGCGGCGCATGCAAAACGGGAGCAGTTGCTGGCCTGGCTGCCGGAGAAGCTCACGGAGCTGGACTCGCTGGATTTCCTGCCGGTGGCGGTGCTGCATGACGTGTACATGCACTGCTCGTATGCGGACCTGCCGGGTAAACATCTCATCAAGCGGAGCGTGAACACCCTGGTCAGGCACACCCTGCAGGCACAGGGGTTCTGTGACCTGGCCGTGAAGGGCGTGTGGCCGGAGATGGAAAAAAGAGGGAAAAAGAGAAAACAGGAAGGACGCCGCCCGTCTGCCTCTTCCGGCGGGGCCGGGCGGCCGGTGATGCTGGTTGTGCTGGAGCACTTCACCTGCCGGCACAGCGTGTACCGGACCCACTCAACTGCCTTCCGGGCGCTGCGGGCCGGCTTCACGCTCCACGGCGTGGCGATGGAGGGCAGCGTGGATGCGGTGACGGAGCAGGTGTTTGACGTCTGTCACCGGGTGTCAGGAGGTGAGGCGTTCCGGGAGACGTATGCCCTGGCCCGGGAGCTGAAGCCTGCGGTGGTGTATTACGCCGGTGTCGGGATGTTCCCGTACAGCATTTATCTGAGCAACCTGCGCCTGGCGCCGCTTCAGCTGGTCGGGCTGGGACACGGTGCCTCAACCTTCTGCGGGCAGCTGGACGGGTTTGTGGTGGAGGAGGATTTTGTGGGTGACCCGGCGTGTTTCAGCGAGCGTGTGTGTGCGGTACCGGCGGACAGTATGCCGTTCGTGCCGCCGGCACAGACGCCCCGGGTGGCGGAGAAGCGCGTGCCCTTTGCCATTCGTCAGCAGCAGGCGTTACCGTTTGCCCTGCCGGTACGTATCGCGGTGTGTGCCTCGATTATGAAAATCAACCCGGGGTTCCTGACGGCGCTGGCGGAGGTGCAGGCCCGCTGCCGGGTGCCGGTACAGTTCTGCTTTTATATGGGGTTTGCACAGGGGCTGACGCTGGACTACCTGCGGGAGGCGATTCATGACGTCCTGCCGGAGGCGGAGGTGAATGCGCACATGGAGGTTGGCGACTACCAGCAGGCACTGAACCGTTGTGAGCTGTTCGCGAACCCGTTCCCGTACGGGAACATGAACGGGGTGGTGGATGTGGTACGCCAGGGACTGCCCGGCGTCTGTATGAGCGGTCCGGAGGTCCACACGCATATTGATGAGGGGTTGTTCAGGCGTCTGGGGCTGCCGGAAGAGCTGATTGCCGGAGACCGGGAGACGTACATCCGTGCGGTGGTCCGTCTGGCGGAGGACGATGCCTGGCGTGAGTCGCTGCAGGCGCAACTGCAGGAGAACGACCCGGAGCAGGTACTGTTCACGGGACATCCTGAGAAGTTTGCGGCGGCGGTGCAGGTCCTGTGGGAGGCGTCTGTTTCCGGCCGGGAGGAGAGGGCGTCATGAAAACCATGAAAGCGCGTGAAGCGGCACCGCATATCCGCCGTCCGGGGAAGGTGTACCGGGCGGAGGACTATGACGACGAGGGCAACCTGAAGGCGCCGGTGTGGCTGTGGGCGGTGGTGGCGTGGATGCTGCTGCCGTGGTGGCTGACGGCCGCAGGGATAGTGTCACACAACACGCCGGCGCTGGCGGAGGCGCTGTACCCGACGATGACGGTCACGGTGATAAACCTGGTGGCGGCGCTGCCGGCAGCCCTGCTGTGTGCGGTGTACCCGCTGCGGGGCCGGTATCCGCGGGTGGCGCTGCTGACATACGGGGCAGTGTACCCGGGGCAGACGGTGATGCTGTTCAGTACGGGATGCGTGATGCTGATGCAGGACGGCTGGTCGCTGGCTGACAGTGAGGACCTGCTGCTGAGCTGCCTGAGCGTGGATGTTGCCGTCCTGGTGGGGCTGTTGCTGACGCCGCGGCTGTGGACGGTGTTCGGCTGGCCGGAAGTGCGGTGAGGGAGTCGTATGGAGCAGAACGAATTTTACCGGGAGGTGAGACACCGTACGGCGTGCCTGCAGGTGAGCGTGAACAGGATGGCGCTGAAGCGGTGGTGTGACTCCCCGGAGCATCGCCGTCAGCTGCGGGAGATATGCCGTGGCACGGTGCCGTTCATGCTGCCGCCGGAAGCGGGGCGGGAGCAGATCTGGCGGCGTGAGGCATGGGCGTATCTGGAGCGGGAATACCCGGAGGCGCTGAAGCATCTGTTGTCCCTGGCAGGGAGCAGCGTGCTGAAACGGCAGGCGGCCCGGGGGGAGCTGTATGCCGGGGCGGTGCTGCACAGTCTGCTGAAGGGCTGGCTGCAGGAGTACGGTGGTCCGGGAGGCCGGGATGAGTGAGAAGAAAAACCG
>NZ_SNMT01000062.1:0-3535 GCF_013350575.1 Salmonella sp. SG203 | reverse complement strand
TTTCCCCGGTGCAAAACTGAAACGAGGTTACTGATATGAATACTTTTCAGACACACATGAACCAGTACCCGGCACCGGGGATTCCGGGGGCATTTGCCAGTGATAACCCTCACGCCTCATATGTGGCGGGAGAAGGCGCGCTGATTACCGGCCCTGACGGACTGGTTATTGCCCGGTTTGCCTGGGTAACCAAAGGCGTTGCCGCCAATAAGGGAACCGGTGAGCCGGCGGGTTTTGTTCCACGCGACGGGCAGGCTTCTGTTGTGGAATGGCTGGCCGGGGACTCAAACACTATTTACCCGGGACGTGAATGTACCCTGATGGTATCGGGGGACTTCTGGGCGCTGACCACCACCGCTGCGACGGTCGGGCAGAAAGTTTTTGCCTCCCTGACCACCGGGGAGATAGCCACGGGGTCGGCAGGCGCCACGATGGCGGGTTTTGTCGAAACCGGGTTTTCCGTTGCCAGCGCTGCGGCGGCGAAAGAAGTTATTAAGATCAGCACCTGGAGCAAATGATGAATAAATTTAAACAGCATTATGCGACGGTAAGCCGCGACTACGGGATTATCCTTCCCGGTGCGCAGGCTTATCTGCCACAGGAATACGCCGCCGATTACGGACTGGCGATGGACGCGCAGCCTGCGCTGGTCACCGCGGCTAACAGTGGTATCCCTGCATATTTCACCAATTACGTTGAGCCAGAACTGATCCGTGTGCTGGTGACGCCGATGAAAGCCTCTCAGATTCTGGGCGAAACCAAAAAAGGTGACTGGACAACACTGTCTGCACAGTTCCCGATTGCAGAATCGGTCGGGGAAGTGAGTTCCTACGGGGACTACAACAACAACGGGGTGGTAAGCGCAAACGTCAACTGGGTACCGCGTCAAAGTTACCACTTCCAGACGTTTACCGTATGGGGCGAACGTGAGCTGGAAATGTACGGCGCAGCCCGTATTGGCTGGGCGGCTGAGCTGAACGTGGCGTCGGCACTGACGCTGAATAAGTTCCAGAATAAGTCCTATTTCTACGGTATTGCCGGACTGGCGAACTACGGTTTGCTGAATGACCCGTCGTTATCCGCACCGATCACCCCGGATACCGTGGACGGTAAGCTGAAGTGGGACGACAAGGACGGACAGGGCGTGTATGACGATGTCGTGAAGCTCTTTAAACAACTGGTGAAGCAGACTAACGGCCATATTGAGCGTACCGACAAAATGAAGCTGTGCATGTCGCCGCTGGCGGAGGTGAACCTCACCAAGACTAACCAGTACAAGGTTAACGTGTCCGATCTGCTGGCGAAAAACTTCCCGGCGATGACCATTGAAACGGCAGTGGAATACACCTCTGACGCTGGCGAGCTGGTACAGCTTATCGCGGAGCGTCTGGGTGAACAGGATACAGGCTATTGCTCTTTCACTGAAAAAATGCGCGCCCATGCGGTAGTGACTGAATCATCTGCCTGGAAACAAAAAAAATCTGCCGGTACCTGGGGGGCGATTATTCGCCAGCCGCTGGCGTATGCACAAATGCTGGGGGTGTGAGTTATGGCTGAAATGGTAACAGTGGGCTGCAAACTGCCGAATGGCATAGTGCTGGAAGTGGGCCAGAAACGGGTTCAGGTGGCAGGCTGGCGGAATAACGCGGTTAAAATTGTGGGTGGCTATGGTCTGACGCAGGTTGAAAAGGCGTTCTGGGAAGCCTGGCTGGCGGAACATAGTCAACAGCCCTACGTGGAAAACGGCGTTATTTTTGCGCAGGATAAGGTGAACAGCGCTGCCGCGCAGGCTACGGAACAGGAAACCGTTAAATCCGGCCTTGAACCGCTGCCGCAGAAAGATCCGGCTCCGGGCATTAACCGCGATGATGAAGTGATGGGTAAACCTCAGGAGTAAAATGGTATGGGTACGGTAACGTTTGACTGGCAGGCATTTTCGGCCCTTTACCCGGAGTTTTCCGCTGCTGGTCAGGTTGCCGCAGCCGCCCTGTTCGGTAAAGCGACCGCGCTGTACCTGGATAATACGGACGACAGTCCGGTTACCGACCTGAACGAGCGGGAACAGCTTTTGTTCCTGCTGGTTGCTCACCAGTGCGCGTTGCGTGGATTCGGCAAAAGCGGTGACGGACAGGCCGGACTGGTGGGACGTATCACCAGTGCGTCGGAAGGTTCCGTTTCCGTCTCCGTGGACAATAGCGGCAGTAACGATGCGTCGTGGTGGTATCTCCAGACACCTTACGGTGCTGACTACTGGCAGGCGACGGCACCGTACCGTTCAATGCAGTATCATTCCGGCGGCTCCCCTTCGCGTTATCCGGGGCATTATTACCGGGGATACGGGAGGGGGCGTCGATGGTAAACAAAGTCACGGGCGGCAAACAGTTCAGGCAGAAGCTGAAACAGGCCGCAGATAACCTTAAATCGGGCAAAAGCCTCAAAGTGGGTTTTCTTGAAGGGGCAACCTACCCCGACGGTACGCCGGTGGCGTATATCGCCGCCATTAACGAGTTTGGCGGTAGTGCGATTATACCCGCTCGCGAGCAGACGCTTCACTTTCGCTATAACGAAAAAACGGGAGAAATCGGGCACCGCTTTGTCAAATCCGGTAAGGGTAATTTTGCTCAGGATGTGGTTATTCCTGAACACACGGTCACCATTCCACCCCGTCCGTTCTTCCGTAAGATGATTGAACATAAAAGTCCCGAATGGGGCGAAAAAATGGTGACATTATTACGGGCGAATGATTTTGATACCGCGACCGCTCTGGTGTACATGGGGGAGCATATCAAAGGGCAGTTGCAGATGTTTATTCGCGACTGGAAAAGGCCGCCCAACGCCGCATCCACTGTCCGGCAAAAGGGCTTTAACAACCCGCTTATTGAAACCGGTCATATGATGGACAGTGTCGATTATTCTGTTGACGGGGGCAAGAAATGAACCTCCACGGTATTGTTTCCGGCGCGGTACGCCGGGTAAATCCTTATACGGACGCTCTGGTTTATCGCTCGCGCGGGAGTACACAGCAGACGGATTATTCCCGCGTGCCTGAGTATGAAGATCCGGTTCCCGTCAGGGTACAAAAACAGGCCGTCACCCAGGCGGATTTACGCCATCTCGACAATCTGAACCAGCAGGGTGTTTTCGCCACACTGTACACCGAAGGCAACTGGTGCGGGATTAACCGTACCCGGCAGCAGGGCGGCGACAAGTTCGTTATTGGCGATGAAACGTGGCTGGTGGTTGAGGTACCGGAAATCTGGCCGGACTGGACGAGGGTTATTGTATGTCTTCAGGTGTGACCCTCTCCGTTACGGAAAGCGATCTTTATCAGGCCCTCGGTGATTATCTCCGGGGGCTTTTTTCTGATGCCGGGATTGAACGAACACAGCAGAACCTGGTTCCGATGCCTCAGGGGGACTTCATTACCATGACAGGTATTGATGTTACCGGATTATCCACTGCGGTAGTGACATATTCTGCGCCGGAACAGGCAGGGGAAGGCTCTCAGCATATTACCCGTACCACAAAATGGCGT
>NZ_SNMT01000061.1:0-3535 GCF_013350575.1 Salmonella sp. SG203 | reverse complement strand
TTTCCCCGGTGCAAAACTGAAACGAGGTTACTGATATGAATACTTTTCAGACACACATGAACCAGTACCCGGCACCGGGGATTCCGGGGGCATTTGCCAGTGATAACCCTCGCGCCTCGTATGTGGCGGGAGAAGGTGAGCTGATTACCGGCTCTGACGGACTGGTCATTGCCCGGTTTGCCTGGGTAACCAAAGGCGTTGCCGCCAATAAGGGAGCTGGCGCACCGGCGGGGTTTGTCCCTCGCGACGGGCAGGCTTCCATTGTGGAATGGCTGGCCGGGGACTCGAACACCATTTATCCGGGACGTGAATGCACCCTGATGGTATCGGGGGACTTCTGGGCGCGAACCACCACCGCCGCGACGGTCGGGCAGAAAGTTTTTGCCTCCCTGACCACCGGGGAGATAGCCACGGGCGCAGCCGGGGCCACAATGGCGGGATTCGCTGAAACAGACTTTTCCGTTGCCCGTGCCGCCGCGGCGAATGAGGTCATCAAAATCAGTACCTGGAGCAAATAATGAATAAATTCAAACAGCATTACGCGACAGCCAGCCGTGACTACGGGATCATCCTTCCCGGTGCGCAGGCGTATCTGCCGCCGGAATACGCTGCCGATTACGGACTGGCGATGGACGCACAGCCTGCGCTGGTTACAGTGGCTAACAGTGGCATCCCTGCGTATTTCACCAATTACGTTGAGCCAGAACTGATCCGGGTACTGGTGACGCCGATGAAAGGGGCTCAGATTCTGGGCGAAACCAAAAAAGGTGACTGGACAACACTGTCTGCACAGTTCCCGATTGCAGAATCGGTCGGGGAGGTGAGTTCCTACGGGGACTACAACAACAACGGGGTGGTAAGCGCAAACGTCAACTGGGTACCGCGTCAAAGTTACCACTTCCAGACGTTTACCGTATGGGGCGAACGTGAGCTGGAAATGTACGGCGCAGCCCGTATTGGCTGGGCGGCAGAGCTGAACGTGGCATCGGCACTGACGCTGAATAAGTTCCAGAATAAGTCCTACTTCTATGGTATTGCCGGACTGGCGAACTATGGTTTGCTGAATGACCCGTCGTTATCCGCACCGATAACCCCGGATACCGTGGACGGTAAGCTCAAGTGGGACGACAAGGACGGACAGGGCGTGTATGACGATGTCGTGAAGCTCTTTAAACAACTGGTGAAACAGACTAACGGCCATATTGAGCGTTCCGACAAAATGAAGCTGTGCATGTCGCCGCTGGCGGAGGTGAACCTCACCAAGACTAACCAGTACAAGGTTAACGTGTCCGATCTGCTGGCGAAAAACTTCCCGGCGATGACCATTGAAACGGCAGTGGAATACACCTCTGACGCTGGCGAGCTGGTACAGCTTATCGCGGAGCGTCTGGGTGAACAGGATACAGGCTATTGCTCTTTCACTGAAAAAATGCGCGCCCATGCGGTAGTGACTGAATCATCTGCCTGGAAACAAAAAAAATCTGCCGGTACCTGGGGGGCGATTATTCGCCAGCCGCTGGCGTATGCACAAATGCTGGGGGTGTGAGTCATGGCTGAAATGGTAACAGTGGGCTGCAAATTGCCGAACGGTCTGGTGCTGGAAGTGGGACCGGAGCGGGTACAGGTAGCAGGCTGGCGGAATAACGCCGTTAAAATCGTTGGGGGTTATGGCCTGACGCAGGTTGAAAAGGCGTTCTGGGAAGCCTGGCTGGCGGAGCACGGCCAGCAACCATATGTGAAAAACGGCGTTATTTTTGCGCAGGACAAGGCGAACAGCGCTGCCGCGCAGGCTACGGAGCAGGAAACCGTTAAATCCGGCCTTGAACCGCTGCCGCAGAAAGATCCGGCTCCGGGCATTAACCGCGATGATGAAGTGATGGGCAAACCTCAGGAGTAAAATGGTATGGGTACGGTAACGTTTGACTGGCAGGCATTTTCGGCCCTTTACCCGGAGTTTTCCACAGCGACACCGGAGCTATTGACGGCGGTGTTTAACCAGGCGACCGCGTTGTACCTGGATAATACGGACGACAGTCCGGTTACCGACCTGAACGAGCGGGAGCAGCTTCTGTTCCTGCTGGTTGCGCATCTGTGCTCGCTGCGGGGACTGGGGAGCGGAAAAGACGGACAGGCCGGACTGGTGGGACGTATCACCAGTGCGTCGGAAGGTTCTGTTTCCGTCTCCGTGGACAATAGCGGCAGTAACGATGCGTCGTGGTGGTATCTCCAGACACCTTACGGCGCTGACTACTGGCAGGCGACGGCACCGTACCGTTCAATGCAGTATCATTCCGGCGGCTCCCCTTCGCGATATCCGGGGCATTATTACCGGGGATACGGGAGGGGGCGTCGATGGTAAACAAAGTCACGGGCGGCAAACAGTTCCGGCAGAAGCTGAAACAGGCCGCAGATAACCTTAAATCGGGCAAAAGTCTCAAAGTGGGTTTTCTTGAAGGGGCAACCTACCCCGACGGTACGCCGGTGGCGTATATCGCCGCCATTAACGAGTTTGGCGGTAGTGCGATTATACCCGCTCGCGGGCAGACGCTTCACTTTCGCTATAACGAAAAAACGGGAGAAATCGGGCACCGCTTTGTCAAAGCCGGTAAGGGTAATTTTGCTCAGGATGTGGTTATTCCTGAGCACACAGTCACCATTCCACCCCGTCCGTTTTTCCGTAAGATGATCGAGTATAAAAGCCCCGAATGGGGCGAAAAAATGGCGACGCTTTTACGGGCGAATGATTTTGATACCGCGACCGCGCTGGTGTACATGGGGGAGCATATCAAAGGGCAGTTGCAGATGTTTATTCGCGACTGGAAAAGGCCGCCCAACGCCGCATCCACTGTCCGGCAAAAGGGCTTTAACAACCCGCTTATTGAAACCGGTCATATGATGAACAGTGTCGATTATTCTGTTGACGGGGGCAAAAAATGAACCTCCACGGTATTGTTTCCGGCGCGGTACGCCGGGTAAATCCTTATACGGACGCGCTGGTTTATCGCTCGCGCGGGAGTACACAGCAGGCGGACTATTCCCGCGTGCCTGAGTATGAAGATCCGGTTCCCGTCAGGGTACAAAAACAGGCCGTCACCCAGGCGGATTTACGTCATCTCGACAATCTGAACCAGCAGGGTGTTTTCGCCACACTGTATACCGACGGTAACTGGTGCGGGCTTAACCGTACCCGGCAACAGGGTGGCGATAAATTTGTCATTGGCGATGAAACGTGGCTGGTGGTTGAGGTACCGGAAATCTGGCCGGACTGGACGAGGGTTATTGTATGTCTTCAGGTGTGACTCTCTCCGTTACGGAAAGCGATCTTTATCAGGCCCTCGGTGATTATCTCCGGGGGCTTTTTTCTGATGCCGGGATTGAACGAACACAGCAGAACCGGGTTCCGATGCCTCAGGGGGACTTCATCACCATGACAGGTATTGATGTTACCGGATTATCCACTGCGGTAGTGACATATTCTGCGCCGGAACAGGCAGGGGAAGGCTCTCAGCATATTACCCGTACCACAAAATGGCGT
>NZ_SNMT01000060.1:0-3767 GCF_013350575.1 Salmonella sp. SG203 | reverse complement strand
TGTACAGATGATTTTCATAACAGTATTCCCGTTACCTGGTCAGGCGTACTCACTGACTGTCAGTGTGTTGTACTGTATCAAACGTGCACTGCCCGGTCCGGCAGCGGTAATGGTTGAGCTTCATCCCACCGAAGTCATCGATATATCCCACATACAGGCCGTCATCTCCGCGTGGCAGAATCGCCTGCAGTGGCAGGTCAGAATACGGGGGGACCATTGTGTCCTGGCTGAACCCCTTCAGGCTCTGCGCTGCGGTTCTGCCCATCCAGATAACGCTGATGTAATAAGGCGTGGGGTTCTTCAGCGTCACATGTTCTCCGTTTCTGAGAACGATGAGCCGCCTTTCGGAGGTGTCACCGAACGGTTTTGCAATGGCTGTCGGCCGGAAAAACAACTTCAGCCTGCTTTGCAGTGCCATCTGCAGAATATTTGCCCCTGTTTCTTCGGGTTTTGGCGGAATTTCCTTGACCTTGAAATAAAACAGAGTTTCCCGGTCCTGTGGCAGGCGGTCAGTTCCGCCCCCCCTGACCTGCATGATGCGAACCTGAGATTTCTGCCCGGCATCGATACGCTGCAGGGGGGGCAGGGCAACTATCTGATTGCTGCGTTTCCCCTGAGCATCCTCAACCCAGGCCTGCGCGAGGTAAGGCAGAGTCGTGCTTTCGTTGGAAAGTTCAACCGACAGGGATTTCACCTTACTGTCCATAATGATACGTGTCCGGTCGACATTGATGGCCGCCCGTGTGGCGGGTCCCCACAACAGCAGCAGTGCCGGCAACAGGGCGGTGATATGGCGGATATTCACTTCTCTCTCCTCCGGAAAAATGACGGTTATTATCGGTCTGTATTCTGTGATACCTGGCAGGGCAGCAGCAGCGGGCCGTTGCTCATTGTCAGTGTCTCAGGCAGCGTCAGCTGACACTGTTCCTTCCCGTCCCGGGTGACGGTGAGACGGCGGTCGTCCCGGCTGATACCGGTCAGGTAAACCCGGCCCTGCTCGCCCACCATCCCCGCGGTTTTCCCCGACCGCCCGGAGGAAACCAGTGCACCCAGCGGCGGGAATGAGCCATCAGGGAGACGGATGAGACCGAAAATCTGCTCTCCCCGGTTTGCAGAAAAACGGGCATAGCCTATGGCGCCTTCTGTCAGCACCTGGCTGACGACTGTCCCGCTGACATCCACGTCATCCGGCAGTTCAGCCACATCCACTGAAACATCGGCAGGCAGGTAACTGGCTCCCCCGCTGACGACCGCAATACCGAAATGATTGGTCACTCCCTGACCGTTACTGACAGGGACACCGGACACGCCATCAGTGTCGACCATCATACGGGGCTCGTTTCCTGCCATGGACTGGCTGAAAGCTGCACCGTGTGCTGTGGCGGTCAGTGAGCCGTACCAGTTCAGACCCACGCTCCGGTACTGCCCCGGACGGAGAGTGAAGTCAGCGGAGGCATTGCCATAAGGCGTGACACTCTGGATATTCCCGCTCAGGCTGTGTCCTCCGCCCTGGTTCTGGCTGCCGGCGCTGAGACCCCAGGTGGTATTCTGACGGGTGAAATCAAGATAATTTACGTTCTGCTGCATACTGCCCTGGTTGTCCCGGGTCATGCTGTAACTGACCTGCCGCTTTTCACCGAGAGGAAGGGTGAAAGAGGCATACACCTGGTTCTGTGACAGGTCCCGGTACTGGTTACGGGCCAGCGTCAGGGCAGCGGTGACGCCCCGGAACGAACCGATGTCAAAGGATTTACTCAGCGAGAACGTCCAGTTATCACTGGTGTCTGCATTCCAGTAACTCAGCCGGCTCATTGACAGTGAAGCGCTGACCCCCGGGTCTGAGAAATACTGACTGTAGCTGATGGTGTAACTCTCTTTCTCATCCCGGTCGTAGCGGCCACTGTCCTGTGAACGGGCGATAAACTCCGGCAGGGACATAAAATGGCGGTCAGAGAACCGGTAACCCACAAAAGCGAGCGTGCTGCCGATACTGTCAAAGGTTTTGGCATAGTTAATCCGGTAACTGTACCCACTCTGCCGCTGTGCCCGGGGGAACGGCAGCCGGGCATCAGAGCGGGTAACGTCCACGGACAGGGCGCCGAGCTCCCCCATATTCTGCCCGGCCCCGAGCGCAACGGACTGGTAATGCTGAGCAGACGCGATAATGCCGCCGTAGAGGGAGGTATTGTTTAACGCCCCCCATGTGGCTTCAGCCTGGAGGAAATCAGGGTCTGTGCTGTGGCTCCCGCCATCATAGACGGGACGTCCGGCAGCCACTTTGTAACGGATATTCCCCTTACGGGTCATGAAAGGGACGCTGGCAGTGTTAACCTGCCAGGTCCGTGTTGACCCGTCACTTTCCCGTAGCGTCACATCAAGGTTACCGCTGATATTCTGGCTCAGGTTCGGCAGGACAAAGGGGCCGGGAGACACCCGGGTCTGGTACAGAATGCGGCCATTCTGGCTGACGGTCACCTGCGCATTACTGTTGGCAATGCCGCTGATTTGCGGGGCATATCCCTGCAGGGAGGGCGGTAACATCCGGTCATCACTGGCCAGCGTCACGCCGGTAAAGCGAAAGGCATCAAAAATGGCTGAATTCAGGTAACTCTGTCCCACTGTCAGTTTTGAACGCCACTGCGGGAGTGCACGGAACAGGTAAGTCTGGGGAAGGAAAAAGTCCGAATCAGAATTTCCGTTACCGTTATCCGTGCGGTTGTACTGGTAGTCGCTGCGTAGTCTCCAGGGGCCGAAATTTAAGCCGGCAGTCCCGTAGAGGCTGTAACTGTTGGATGAACTGCCCTGATGCGGCATGTAGCGGCTGGCGAGAAAATTGTAGTCCAGAACAGCCCCGTTAACCCCCTCACTCCAGCGTGAGGGGGGAACCCAGTCCGGGTCCTGATATTTCATCCATGCCTGAGGCAGCGTGATGGAAAGGCTCTGTCGGGCCGGACTGTATCTGACAGTGCTTTCCCGTGTGCTGAAGTCAGTACAGTGCCCGTCATCGGCCCCGGGAATGATTTTCAGTCTGTCAAGGGCGCTTTTTTTCAGCCCCAGCATTTCAACAAGTTCAGGAGTGATACAAAAGACAGTACGTGACTTTCCGTCCGGCAGGGCAGAAATGAGAAAACGGTTGCGAACCAGCTTCTCGTTAAGGTAGATATCCAGCAGATAGTTGCCCGGCATAACATAACCGTCATTACTGAATGCGGAGAGGTCCACATTATCTCCCCCGTCAAGAAACCCGGTGCTGAATTCCGTTGCCTGAACGGACAATGCCAGGGAACTGAGGGATATAAACAATGCCAGTCGGGTCAGGTTCATATATTGCCGGACTCTCTTTCTTTAATCAGTTTATCTGGTCAGCGCTGAATACCGGGAACCAGACCGGCACGCACGGTGATACCTGCAATATTCAATAAAAGGTCAGCCTTATATTACTTATCAGTTCCGGTTGTTGCTGAAGCCTGAGGGTGAACTGCCAGTTTTTCAGAACAGATTAATAAGCCTGTTTTTGCAGGGCTGACCGTTGTTGCGTAATAAATAAAAAACAGCGCGTTTAGTTTCTTTGAACTCTGCGCGGTATGCGTAAAACAAATTCTGGTCCGGTAACCTTCCTGTTTTCCGGTCGGGATGCTATATCGATATGCAACACTTCCGGAAAGTGGATTATTTCGCAATACCATCTGTAATACAGACAGGCAAAACTACAATTAAGCCTGTCTGCACTCTGTCAGTGATAATCCAGCTGGTAAGAAACCTGTGCT
>NZ_SNMT01000059.1:0-4122 GCF_013350575.1 Salmonella sp. SG203 | reverse complement strand
CTGACTCACTCGTGAATATTTCTGCAGCGATAATTTTCCGACTATAAATATCGACGATCATATAGAGATAAAAGTGCTGGCCTTTGATCCAGGATGGGATGTAGCTGATGTCCCAACTCCAGACTCGATTCGGCGCTGTAGCTTTAAGAGCATCCGGACGTCTGTACTGGCCTTCACGGGTTCTTCGGGTTAACTGGTTGGTACTTTTTAATATTCGATAAAATGTTGATTCAGAAGCAATATAAATACCTTTGTCTGCCAGAGTTGGCACGATAACATTTGGCGGCAGTGAAGCAAATTCCGGCGAATTGCAAAGCTCCAGAATTTGCTGCCTTTCTGCTTCCGACAATTTGTTTCGGGGTATCCGGTTCGCAGCGTTGGGTCTTTGATCTGCGTTGATCACTTCACCATCAACCCAGCGCTGAAGAGTCCTGATAGAAACGCCAATACACTGACAGACCCGGGTTTTGCGGGCTCCATTTCTGATAGCTTCACTAACCAGAGATATAATTTTCTGCCGCACCGGGAGGGGAGTCAGTCTTCCCCGCTGTTGTCCCAGAGGGCATTGAACTTTTCCCTCAACATCAGAAGTGCAGCAGCTTCTGCCAGCGCTTTATCTTTACGTTGAAGTTCTTTTTCAAGATCCCGTAACCTACTTTTGGCTTCACGCAATTCCCTGTCGGCTCGGCGATTTTCTTTCATGGGCCTTAATGGAGATTACCCGCCACTCTTTGACCTGCTCGACAAATAGCCCCATACGACGACAATAATCAGCAAGTTCCATTTCAGATAATGTAGCTGTTTCAAGTACAACTGAAAATCGACGTTCCGGAGTCCACTCATCACCATTTACGGAAGAAATTTTCTCGTTTTCGGGCAACAAACCTTTCTGCACCAGTTCAAGTCTCCATCTTGCAATTACTGAAGGGCTTAGATCCAGCTTACGGGCAATATGTCTGATAGACCAACTATAGGGAGGCAAAAGCCAGATGACTCCTTGCTCTTTTACATCAATTGGTACGGCATGTGCAGGCACAGTCATTCTCCTTAAAAATGTAGGCGACAACTATCCTGACATAGGGGGTTATTGGGTGATCTCCGTGAGTGGTAATACGCATCCATAACTTAAAACAGCTTAGATCCTTGTTAACCAGAAAGTTTCATCAATATTTATCCACCCAGGTTGCGGAAGACCCACTTTCGCACCGTTGGTGATACTGACGGAACAGAACGAGGAATGGCTGCTGCTGAACCGTTATCTGCCACAACACATTATGGCGGAGACAGACCAGGCGACTGAAACTGAAGTAATCGAAGCGCTGCCACTCAGCGCATAACAGGCACATTACCGGACCGGAAAGCTGGAACTGAATTTACACCAACCTGACGGACTCAACCGGACCATCGATTTCATGCCCTCCCGGTAAAAGGGTCTGACGCTCAGTGGAACGGGGTTCGTTGCAGTACAGAATGAAATTTCATTCCGTACAATACGGCGTGAGGGAACCCCGGCATCCCAAGACGACTGAGCATCATTGTCTTGTGGTTCTCCACTTTACCCGGACTGACCCCCATGCTCTCAGCTATACAGGGCGCCGTTTTCCCTGCCAGCAGTCCCTCCAGTATCTTACGCTGGAACACACTCACTCCGGCCCCTGCCATGTATTCCTGCAGGTAAAGGTTCATTGCGCCAGTCAAATCGTTTCCGTCGTGAAAAGGGCCCGGGAACAACGGTGCTGAATTGTGAGCGGCAACACCGCGAAAACGTGAGCGGTATCCGGACGGGTATCCGTACGTAAGCCGGGACATCAGTATTCGTTTCCCGGCAGCAGACTGTTCTCCCCTGCGTAATATATCCCGTAGTGGTATGCCTGCCGGAATGGCCGGTGGGATGTCTGCCGGTATACAGTTCCATATTTCCATCACAACACGGTCAGTAAGATACACGGAATCACACAGGACAACAGCCTGTGTGTGGCGAAGAAAATCTGACAGCGCGTAAAAAAGGAATATGTGTTCTCTGGGCTGTAAACACAAAATCAGTCCGGCATCCGGGTGTTCAGATAATAATGTAAACAGTTCTGACGGGGTATGACTGGTATATACAGGATGCTCCGGCAGTACCTCCTTTCCGGAATGGCGGAGTCCCTCAACCAGGGGCCAGTTATCACCATGTATAATCATCGCTGAGTCCGGGGCGGGAACCCCGGTAATATTCTTCACGGCATCCCGTTTCTGCTGTTTTTGCGTGCCGTCCGGATTAACCCGCCGTCCGGGAAGAATATGCTGTAAGCTGTTTTTTACCGCCATCATGTCTACTCCCCGGTCTCTGTTTTACGGGATGCATGTAATGCATTCCAGATAGCATTACACTGTGAGCTGTCAGCATTTCCAACCCGCCGGGCAGAGCGCGGAATGGCCTGTTTCACGCGTGGCAGACGCGGTTTCCGCGTCCAGGGTTTCACGCAGGTCACCAGAATTTCGTAACGCCAGACATTGTTATCCAGCATAATACGGCGGGTTTCACAGACCACACGGGCTGTTTTTGCACGCAGATAGGTCACGACATAACTGGCCCTGCGGGCGGTGATACGAAATGCTGCGGATATCTGATTCCTGTCCACCCAGCCCTGTTGTTGCATGCACCAGTACGCCACCAGAATGTACATAGGTTCACCGGTATGCTGACGGACAGCCGGCGGAATAAAACAGGTGTCATGGTTACTCTGTTGCGGGTACAGAACATTGCTGTCTGTCCCCTTCATTTTGTCAGGTGATTTTCCGGATGTCATAACGGCGACTCCTTCAGGTTAAAGAAGACCCGGCCGACGACCAGGCTCCCGCCTTATTTTATTTTTATATTCAGGTGTGGCTTTCTGGTCAGTAGTAGTCGATGTCCACTTTCACACGCTGAGTAAAATTTCCGGTTTTTACACTGGCCGCGTCAGGGTTTTTCTCCAGTTCAGCAGAGAACTGGTTATCTGAGACGTCGGAAGTGCTGTTTAATCCGATAATGTCACTGTAGGTGCCAAAAACAGCATCCGATGAGAATTTAAGGTTCCTTATCCTCAGGCGCAGTCCGTTCTCTTTTCCCTCGTCGTTTTTCAGATAAATATATTTATCCACAACTCTCCCCGGACCTTCAGGAGTGAATTTAATGGCGAGCCTCAGGTCCAGGTCTTTATAACTGGTGGTGCTGTCAGGAAAACCGCAGGCAGGGTTGTACTGTGCCTTTATCGTGAAGGATTTTCCCTGCGGAAGGGTGCCGTCATAGTCTCTGCCTGCGGCTCCGCTGTAAACACGGTTAAACCTGACCACCGACGGAATGGTGACCTTACCGATACAGGTCGGCAGGTACCACAGGGAGGCTGCGGACGAGTTATATTTGATGCTCGGATACCTGTTATCATCTCTCCCCACCCCCCATATCAGCCTGATGGCACCTGCCGGGGAAGCGGGAAGATAAATTTTCAGAGCCCGTGTCACCTGTTCTTTAACATACAACTCGACCTTCAGGGTGAAAGTCTGCGTTCCTGTACTGAGGTGAGACGAATCGTATCCATACTTTTTGGTCAGGGGAAAAAACTGCTGGCTGCGGTTATCCGGTACCCAGGTTCCTCCTCCACCGGATGACGTTACTATAAAACGCATGGCAAGACCGGCTTTAGCCAGTGTGTTCTGCAGATTCTGAAAATAATTACCTTCTATCGTGGCCGCCAGACTGGCCTGGTAACCGCCAGTAAAAGGATTCGGTTCTTTGGCACTGCAGATAAAGGTCTGTACCGGAAATTCATGGGAATACAGAACGCTCCCCACAGCCGGAAGCGAGCCCTGCTGGAACACGATTGGCGTCGGGAGGGTAAAGTTCACGCTGCCCCCGCTCATCGGGTCATTAATCCCGCATCCGAAGTTCGGGGGTGCCGCAGCCACTGCAGAACAGGACAGCGGCATGATTAACAGTGATAACATCAGGCTGCGTACCGTCCGGACAGACCACCGGCGGCGTTCATATGTACAGATGATTTTCATAACAGTATTCCCGTTACCTGGTCAGGCGTACTCACTGACTGTCAGTGTGTTGTACTGTATCAAACGTGCACTGCCCGGTCCGGCAGCGGTAAT
>NZ_SNMT01000058.1:0-4375 GCF_013350575.1 Salmonella sp. SG203 | reverse complement strand
TATTTTCTTACCCGCCAGAAGACGCGCCATGCCGTATGACCCCTGCCCCTGTCCTTCATATTTCCCTCCCTGTTGCCGTGCAAAAGCAGGTCCCAGGGCCTGATCCATTACCTTCCCCATAGAGCCTGCATAGGTAACCCGAATATCGGTACCGGCCTGCACATTCATACTCATTGCAATACCAGCAATAAGCAAAACCGCACTCAGACGTTGAAATGGCATTTTTATCCCCCTCGCTATATAAAATTGTACATATCGATTATCAGAATCCAGGGGTATAATTACAACTCCATAATCTATTGCAAAAAGTAACGATGCGGGCGCGCACCGTTACTGATCATAGTTTCGCGGCGTTTTTCAGGACAGATATCGTTTATGTATTTGCCTGTCAGTTGGTTTTGCCAGCGGGCTGAGTTATTGTCGTCTGATATTCTGGATATTACCGGATAATGGCAACCTGATCCTGATAATAAGCAAATGCAGCCAGCGCAGGGAAATCCGATACCGTATAATATTGATCCGGTACAGGTAATTTCGCCATTTGATTTCCAGGCCAGAGCTGAAGCTGCTCCAGCATATCAAACCGGTATGTCTTCCGGTAATGTGGCAGGCTCAGACGCTGTGGTGATGCCTGTTCTCCCGGGATACTTGTGGGAATACGGCTGTCATTGACATCATAATTTCGTCGCAGTACCAGAAATTTTTCCGGCACCCGTCGGTGACTGTCCCACCAACGCCCATCCAGCATGTCAAAATGAAAACGGGTGATGTTCTCAGGTCTGGCACCGAGTTGATTTAATGCCTGGTTCAGTGCGGTCTGCATTGCTGCATTATACATATCCGGCGTTGCTGTCTGCCCGTCCAGAATCAGTGATACGGCAAGCCTCGTTCCCAGCAGATTTGAATAGAGGTCTTCCGGTGAGAATGCCGAAATGGCTTCCGGAAAACCCGGAACCGATTCAAATCCATACCACTGGGCTATCTCGTGCCATGCTGCCAGCTGGAAGGCTATGTATGCTGCCATCCATGCAGCCAGCGCATAACGTTCACCGGGGGATGAGGGTGGTGTAAAAGACCTGAACACAATCCGGCGTTGTGCCAGTTCATCCTCCGGGCGCAACATAAATGCCTGCCCAAGTTCCGGTAACAGGTGAGTGAAGAGCCAGACCGTCATATCGGCACTGTCCCGTACATGCGCGGTATCTATAAATCCCCCGTGCGACGTGTAGATTATGCCGTTACGCTCGCTGCCGAACCCGACAAGCGACCCCAGGCCGTACAGAAAAGTGTCATTATAGTGGTGTCTGCCCAGGTTACCTGCCGTCACGATATTATCCAGTTTCCAGAATGGCACCGGAATTTTAAGCACCTCCACATGCAGGTTATAGCCAAACGCGCAACAGGGACGCAGACCCGCAGGTTCCGGTAACGGTGGCATGACTGGCCAGGCCCGGACATGAATACTGTCACCACTTCCGGTCAGCAACAGAGGAAGTGGCAATGCAGCCCGGGCAGATGTCATGAACAGTATCAGGTATATGAACAACATTTTTTTATTCAAAATGCCTCCCCTGTCTGAAAATAAAAACCGCTGCTGCCCCTGCCCACACCATAATCAAGACGAACGTTCATGCGCGGGCTGAACTCAAAACGGTAACCAATCCCGACTGAAGGCAGCCAGTGTCTGCGACCCGTTTCATGAAACGAAGGTGCCAGAGTCCCTGCTCCCAGCCACCCCACAATACCGTGCCGCCAGGTCAGTCTGTGACGAAGCTCAGCCTGGCCGCTGACGACATCCCTGTCGCGATAACGTCCTTCGTGGTAACCCCGCATCCGGTGGTTGTTCCCGAGTAACGGCACCATATTCCAGGGCACATCTCCCCGGCTAAAATCGCCATTCAGTTCCCAGGCCAGCACGGTCTTATTACTGAGGCCATGATAATGGCTGTAGTGCAGTGTGTATTCATCAAAACGCGCGTCGCTTCCTGTCTCCGGTGTGTACCGGGTAAAATGGATATCTGCCAGTTGTCCTGTACGGGGATTAGGCACAAAATCACGGTCATCGAAGGTCAGTACCATACTGATCCCGGAACTGAATACCGATCTTCCCTGCGGTGTACTTTCAATAAGCGAAGGGCCTCTTTTATCCGTGTTTGCTGCATGCTGCAGGTCCAGTGCCCAGCCAAGTCCCAGATACGTATGTCCGGTGAGTTGCCGGTATATCACCGGATGAAGAGTTAACGCCCGCGACGTGTACTTCTGTTTATGACTGCTGCGTTCTCCGGCATAAAACCCCTGACCGTAATAATATGTGGGGGTATTGCTTACCGAACCGTCAAGAAAAAAACGCCAGGTATCCTGCGCGAAAAAAGCATAATTGCTGAGATTAATTCCTGTGGCTCCTGTGGCACTCACATAGCCGCTGAACGACAACGTGGAGTTCTGGCTCACCGTATCATCAGACGTGGGACGATACTGACCGGCTACAGCCACTCCGGTTCCCGGCCCCAGCTCAGGTGTGTAAAACGGTCCGGGAAGGATATTCCAGCGGGTACCGGACCGGGTACTGCCTCCTGCCCGGGCCAGCCAGCTATCCAGTTGTTCATGTGATGGCAGTGACCATGCCAGGCATACAGACTGTGATCCCAGCGCCAGGAGCAGAACCAGCGAAGATTTCAGCATCAGAACCGGTATTCAGCAGAGACGAGCACACTGTTACGTTCAGCAAACCCCACTTCTGTTGTGACATTAACGTTGCGGGTGATTTCGTAATTAGCCCCCACCAGAAGATTCCAGGGGGAATGCAGGTGCTGTTTAACCTCAAAACGTCCGTTCCCGTTCTGGTCCGCCAGCGCCATCAGCCCCCCGAAACTTGCCGGTATACTCAGGTCACTCAGCTTTCCACGAAAAGTCTGCTGAACATTCTGGTACATGGTACCCACCCACACCCCCAGCTTACCGGACGGTAATGACAGACTGTCGACGCCCGGTGTGGTGAAACGATAACCCACCCGCGGAGTGAGCGTGAATGCATCGGTGTGCCCGTCAAGAATGTTAAAGTCTGTCCGGGTATAGTTGATATCCATCAGGCCATACCAGTTACCATACCCGCCAGCCAGCACAGTGCCTGCACCATATGTGGTACCGTGAAAACGAAGACTGAAATCCAGATTTTTCAGATCGCCTGACTCGTTCATTCCGTGGATAATAAAGCCGATGGGCCCATTAGCCGGACTGGCATCCACAGAGACTGTGGAATGCGAACTTCCGCGGGTTTTCCCCACAAGGGCGTAAATATTCATAAAAGGAAACAGCCAGGCGTCCAGTTTGACCGTTTTTGTAATGCTGCGCTCCCGCGTATGACTGGCCTGAATATCAAACAGGTCTGACGGAAAGGCGTAGTCCGGCCAGCCGAGTCCTGAGAACCTGATGCTGTCAACATCAATATTCTGGCGCATATTCATATAATTAATATTAATGCCAAAAGGCTCAGGCAGGTCGTAACCATGAGCCTTCGCCACTTCACCCGACAGGGGAAAGAATGAATCGTCGGGTATCAGGGGAGCTGCAGACTCAACAGGAACATGGCTGATAAGTCCGGTATTTTTTCCTGGCAACCCTGCTGCGTATACCGCAGGTACACATAAAACGGAAAGGCCGGCCAGGAGAAGTTGTACTTTTTCCATTGACACCTCTGAATAAGGGGCGAACTGAGATACACTCCGGAAAATCAAAGTGACTGCTGAAATGAAGGTATAATGAAAACCAAAGTCATATACAGGAAACGTCAATACCGACATCGTTAGCAGGCTAATTAAATGGTAAGCAGATACCGGATGACAACACTACCTGTACCAGAAAAGCACTAATGGTTAATACAAACAACGCGGGAAAATCTCAGAAGCAGACATGATCGAGCGAAAAACCTTGCCGGAAGCATCATCATCACTTTTTCGTCAACAGCTTCACAAAATTTTAGCGAGTTCGTCGTTCAGAACGAATGTTCCGGCCTTAATGCGGAGCAGTTCATAATACGTCAGTCTGTTGGCATAATCGCATGCGATTATGCATCTCTTTTCAGGCGTGACTGCCCGGGAGGATCTTCAGCTGAATACAGATGTTCAGCCTCAGCCGGCGCCATAAAAGGCGTTTTCTGGATCTCCATACAGAACCGGGTGCCGTACAGCTGCTCACGCAGACGGCAACGCATCCCCAGCTTCTTTACCAGCAGCCGGTTCTTCTCCTGCCACACTTTTTTCTCTTTCGTTTTCAGCCGCCCGGACAGCACCGACAGTTTCCCCCGGCCTTTATAAATCTCCTCAAGCAGACGGCGCTGGGCCGGCGTCACCCCGTGCGCCAGAGTTTCCCTGAACAT
>NZ_SNMT01000057.1:0-4440 GCF_013350575.1 Salmonella sp. SG203 | reverse complement strand
GCCGTAGCGCCGATGGTAGTGTGGGGTCTCCCCATGCGAGAGTAGGGAACTGCCAGGCATCAAATAAAACGAAGGGCCCTGTCGGAAGACAGGGCCTTTTGTTTTATCTGTAGTCTGCCGGATGGCGGCTCCGCCTTATTCGGCCTACAGGGACGCGCCGATCTACCCTCAATATAACCACAAGCCTTCCCAACACAGATACGGTAAACTATTGCCGATTGAGTATCAGGAAAGCAGCCATGACCCACTCCCTAAAACCCTGGAATACCTTCGGCATTGATCATTGTGCAAAGCACATCGTATGCGCTGAAAACGAACAACAACTACTAAGCGCCTGGCAGCAAGCAACTCGTGAGGGACTGCCGGTTATGATCCTGGGTGAAGGAAGCAATGTCCTGTTTCTGGAAAATTACGCCGGCACCGTGATCCTTAACCGCCTGAAAGGCATTGAGGTGAATGAAACCGCGGACGCCTGGCACCTACACGTCGGCGCAGGCGAAAACTGGCATCAGCTGGTTCGCTACGCGCTGGACAACAACATGCCCGGCCTGGAGAATCTGGCGCTCATCCCTGGCTGCGTTGGTTCCTCGCCTATACAGAATATTGGCGCGTATGGCGTAGAACTACAGTGCGTCTGCGACTACGTTGACTGCGTTGAACTGGAAACGGGAAAACGTCTGCGTTTGTCCGCGGCGGAATGCCGTTTCGGCTATCGTGACAGTATCTTCAAAAATGAATATCAGGATCGCGTTGCGATCGTCGCGGTGGGTCTGCGTTTGTCAAAGCAATGGCAGCCGGTGTTGACCTATGGCGATCTTACTCGTCTGGACCCGAAAACGGTCACCGCGCAACAGGTGTTTGATGCTGTATGCCATATGCGCACCACAAAATTGCCGGATCCTAAAGTGAATGGCAATGCGGGCAGCTTTTTTAAAAATCCCGTTGTCGCAGCCGATATCGCTATGGAACTGTTAGAACGATTTCCCAACGCGCCGCATTACCCTCAGGCAGACGGCTCAGTGAAGCTGGCGGCAGGCTGGCTGATAGATCAATGTCAGTTGAAAGGCGTCACCATTGGCGGCGCTGCGGTGCATCGCCAGCAGGCGCTGGTATTGATTAATGCGAATGATGCGACAAGTAAAGATGTGGTGGCGCTGGCGCATCATGTCCGGCAAAAAGTGGGTGAAAAATTTAATGTCTGGCTGGAGCCTGAGGTTCGCTTTATTGGTCGGTCCGGAGAGGTGAACGCAGTGGAGAGCATCGCATGAAAGATACTACCGTTCCCCTGACGCTAATCTCACTACTTGCCGACGGAGAGTTTCACTCAGGCGAGCAGTTGGGTGAACGGCTGGGAATGAGCCGCGCGGCGATTAATAAACATATCCAGACATTACGCGACTGGGGAGTGGATGTATTTACCGTTCCCGGGAAAGGATATAGCTTACCGGAACCCATCCAGTTACTGGATGCTGACCGTATTCATAGCCAACTGGATAGCGGAAACGTGGCGGTATTGCCCGTTATCGATTCAACCAATCAGTATTTACTTGATCGAATTGGCGAGCTACGCTCAGGCGATGCCTGTGTAGCAGAATACCAACAGGCAGGGCGTGGTCGTCGTGGGCGTAAATGGTTCTCACCGTTTGGCGCGAATCTATATCTTTCAATGTACTGGCGTCTGGAGCAGGGCCCTGCGGCGGCAATAGGCCTGAGTCTGGTCATTGGAATTGTGATGGCGGAAGTGCTGCGTGAACTGGGCGCAGATAAAGTCCGCGTGAAGTGGCCTAACGACCTTTACCTGCTGGATCGCAAACTGGCGGGTATTCTGGTCGAGTTAACCGGTAAAACGGGCGATGCCGCACAAATAGTGATTGGTGCTGGTATTAACATGGCAATGCGTCGTGTAGAAGAGGACGTGATAAATCAGGGATGGATCACGTTGCAGGAGGCCGGAATTACGCTCGACCGCAATATGCTGGCCGCAAAGCTGATTTATAAGCTACGTGCTGCGCTTGAGCTTTTTGAGCAAGAAGGTCTTTCTCCTTATCTTTCGCGCTGGAAAAAACTGGATAATTTTATTGATCGTCCGGTAAAACTGATTATTGGCGACAAAGAAATATTTGGTATTTCTCGCGGCATTGATACTCAGGGCGCATTATTGCTTGAACAGGATGGCGTGATTAAACCCTGGATGGGCGGAGAAATATCGCTGCGAAGCGCCGAATAGTAAAAAAGGGGAGTCGGTACTCCCCTTTTTTCTGTTATTTCCGCAATCTTACCTGTTCCACCGCATGGTTAGCGCTCTTGGTCATAATAAGGCTGGCACGTTCTCGTGTAGGTAAGATATTTTGTTTTAAATTCAACCAGTTAATTTCTTTCCAAAGCGAAGTCGCTGTATTAACAGCTTCTTCTTTAGATAATTTCGCATAATTGTGGAAATAAGAGTCAGGATCGGTAAACGCCCCTTCGCGGAATTTCAGGAAGCGATTGATATACCATGTCTGAAGAAGTTCTTCTGGCGCATCAACGTAAATAGAGAAATCAACGAAATCAGAGACAAATACATGGTGCGGATCATGAGGATAATCCATACCGCTTTGTAAAACATTCAAACCTTCAAGAATCAATATATCAGGCTGAGCGACGGTTTTATCCCCTTCAGGAATAACATCGTAAATCAAATGAGAATAGACTGGCGCCGTCACGTTTGGTACGCCCGACTTGAGGTCAGAAACGAATTTCACCAGTCGGTGCATATCATACGATTCGGGGAACCCCTTTTTCTTCATTAACCCGCGTTCTTTCAACACCTGGTTTGGGTGGAGGAAGCCGTCTGTGGTAATCAATTCAACACGGCGGTGTTCCGGCCAGCGACTCAGCAACGCTTGCAGAACGCGTGCTGTCGTGCTTTTACCCACTGCGACGCTGCCCGCGATACTGATGATGTAAGGGATTCGCTGGCCGTTAGTGCCCAGAAACTGTTCCAGGACAGCCTGACGACGCAGATTTGAACTGATATAGAAATTTAGCAAACGGGAGAGAGGTAAATATATTTCTGCAACTTCTTCCAGCGATAAATCTTCATTAATGCCTTTTAACTGCGCGATCTCATCCTCGGTCAGGGTCATCGGCACAGAATCGCGAAGCGCAGCCCACTGGCTGCGATCAAACTGTAGGTAAGGCGTCATTAACGATTGCTCTTTTATACTCATAAGCATGTTTCTGGCTGCTATTGCTACATCAGTTCAGCGATGAACGAGGGCCATCCCTGACATGCAACGGCACGTCACATTTAAGTTAATTTGGACAATGGGCAGGAGGGTAACACCAGATGGGGAGGAATAATAAGAAAAAATCTCGCTGTGAAAGCTATCCCTGAGAAGCAATGTGACGAATATACCAGATACAGAAGATTGCTTTCTATCGACGGAGCGTTGAAATGCCGCGTCGTATCCTGGTCAGACGGTCAGTAAAATGCCGAAAATTTATGCTCTCTTGTTTGAAATTAGAGCATTTTTGTCTCTTATAGCGCAAAATGTGAGCGATAGAACATTTTATGCAATTTTTTAGTTGCATGAGCACGCAGGTCTCCATAGAATGCGCGCTACTTGATGCCGACTTAGCTCAGTAGGTAGAGCAACTGACTTGTAATCAGTAGGTCACCAGTTCGATTCCGGTAGTCGGCACCATCAAGTCCGGTGGGGTTCCCGAGCGGCCAAAGGGAGCAGACTGTAAATCTGCCGTCACAGACTTCGAAGGTTCGAATCCTTCCCCCACCACCATTTTCGGCCGCGCGATGGCGCAGCCCGAGACGATAAGTTCGCTTACCGGCTCGAATAAAGAGAGTTTCTCTCGATATTCAGTGCAGAATGAAAATCAGGTAGCCGAGTTCCAGGATGCGGGCATCGTATAATGGCTATTACCTCAGCCTTCCAAGCTGATGATGCGGGTTCGATTCCCGCTGCCCGCTCCAAGATGTGCTGATATAGCTCAGTTGGTAGAGCGCACCCTTGGTAAGGGTGAGGTCGGCAGTTCGAATCTGCCTATCAGCACCACTTCTTTTCTCCTTCCTGTTTTTCTCTTCTGTTTATTAGCATTCAACAAGTCGGGCGTGTTGCCTGGTTGATGTGGTGATATCACCGATTTATCCGTGTCTTAGAGGGACAATCGATGTCTAAAGAAAAGTTTGAACGTACAAAACCGCACGTTAACGTCGGTACTATCGGCCACGTTGACCATGGTAAAACAACGCTGACCGCTGCCATTACTACCGTACTGGCTAAAACCTACGGCGGTGCCGCTCGCGCATTCGACCAGATCGATAACGCGCCGGAAGAAAAAGCGCGTGGTATCACCATCAACACTTCTCACGTTGAATACGATACCCCGACCCGCCACTACGCACACGTAGACTGCCCGGGGCACGCCGACTATGTTAAA
>NZ_SNMT01000056.1:0-4536 GCF_013350575.1 Salmonella sp. SG203 | reverse complement strand
CGGTGTGCTCGGCGAGTATATCGGAAGAATTTACATTGAAACCAAAGCAAGACCTAAATATATCATTAAGAAAGTTGGTCAAATAAAATGATGGAATTTAAAAAAAATTATTTTTGGTATGTATCTGTAATCATTATTGGCCTTGTCATTGGCTTAGTGCATCACATTTATATTTATCCGAATTTTTTTCACGCAGATTCAGCAGCATATCAAGTTTTAGCTTCAGCCATAAGAGATGAAGGGGTCTTACTTCCACATGATTTTTTCTACGGCAACCAACTTATTATGCTAAAAATAAGCCCATTCATAGCCTTAGCCAACTACATTGGTTTTTCAGGATATAAGGCTTATGCAATAGGCGGTGCAATAGCGATCTGCGTTTGGTTTTATATTTGCAATCTAATTATCTCTAAATATTGTGGAAATAAATATTTTTCACTTTTACTATCAACTTGCTTATTCATTCCGCTTGGTATGGATGATATTGATTTTTTACTTGGTCAGGAATCGCATCTTTCGAATGTAGTACTTTCTATTATGATATGCCTACCGGTTATCATATATATTCAAGAAAGCAAAAAGAGTTTTTTGTGTATTTCTGCCCTCGCTGTTATTCTAATGACTGCAGAGCAACCAATTAGAACTTTGATTATTATAGCACCTTTTATTTTATTCATACTGATTATATTCAGATCAAAAACTTCAGTTGTGTCAATGTTATCTATAGCTGTATCTTTTGTTATCGGCAAGATGGCAAATGATTATCTTTTAGGCAGACATTTCCCACTCAAGGTCGACTATTCTCAAGCATCGTTGTTAATATCTCCAGATAAAGCAATTGACAATCTTTTTATAATTTTAAAGTCAATCCTGGTGTACTCTTCATCCTCTAGCTTGGCTGTTGGAAGTAATGCAATAGGAATATTGACACCTTTCTACTTTATGGGCTTATTGTATATACTTTTATTTATTGCAACTATTGTATATGGCTTAAAAATATTTCTTCATATTTTGATTGATGGCAGAAAAACTAAAACTAGTATTTGTCGACTAGATCTGTTATGTGCATTGGGAGCTACAGGTTTTGTTTTAGGACTGCTACTTATATCATGCCTCAACCCAGAAGGGCGCCATATTTTCTGGGCAACTTGTATACTAAAAATTTCTGTATTTGCCACCATTTTTAAAATTTTTAAAAGTAATATAAAAAATAATGTGTATTCATATTCATTAACTATTGCAATGGCTATATGCATGTCAGCAATAGCACCAGTACTATATACAACAAAAGCAGAGTCTTTTAGTTATAATAAATCCAATATGAATTCAGAAATAAATAAAAAAATTATTTCAATTGTAAGGTTAACTGGAATAAAATATATTTATGGAGAGGATTTCTGGAGAATGCAACTATTAAACTCGATTGATGCAGAAGTACACTCTTCTGAACTCACAGACTCTTATGATAAATTTGTAATTCCTAGAACATGGTTGTCCAGACCAAGTTGGTACTGCATTAATGGTGAGGTTTTATATTACACAAAAGATGGTAAGGCGGATAAAATAATAGAGTCAGAATTAAAGAGTAAAAACGGAAAAATATTGTATAACGGTGCGGAAGGAAAAATATGGTTAGGGCCTGTAATATGGAGCAAGCCTAAGTGGTGTAATTAACTATAATTCCGCCTCAGAGACTGTAATTTAAATTGTGTATCTGCCTGTTTTTGATATGTTCATTCCGACAACGGAGACAGGCAATTTATGGACGAAAATAAACTCAAAGCGCTGGCTGCTGAACTGGCTAAAGGCCTTAAAACCAAAGCCGATCTCAACCAGTTTTCCCAGATGCTGACGAAGCTTACTGTCGAAACTGCGCTCAATGCAGAACTGACCGACCATCCCGGGCATGAGAAAAACATGCACAATAAAGCTCAAACATCCGTAATGGCTACTCGTCAAACATCCTGCTTTGCGGTGATGGCGAGATTGAATTGAACACGCCGCGTGACTGTGAAAACACCTTCAAACCTCAGTTGATTAAGAAGAACCAGACGCGGCTCACGCAGATAGACAGCCAGATTTTTATCGCTATATGCCAAAGGCATGACCACGCACGAAATCGCCGCCACCTTTAAAGAAATGTACGATGCCGATGTGTCGCTCACATTGATATCCAAAGTCACAGATGCCCTAAAAGAGCAGGCTACGGAGTGGCAAAACCGGTAACTGGATGCGCTGTATCCCATCGTTTACATGGGCTGCATTGTCGTAAAAATCCGTCAACATGACAGCGTCATAAACAGAACTGTCTTCCTGGCGCTGGGTATCAACACCGAAGGCCAGAAAGCGCTGCCGGGTAGGTGACTGACCGAAAATGAAGGCGCAACATTCTGGCTGAATGTGCTGGTGGAGCTGAAAAATCGTGGTTTTCAGGACATCCTGATTGCCTGTGTGGACGGCCTGAAAGACTTTCCGGATGCGATAAACAGCGTCTATCCGCAGCCCCATATCCAGCTGTGCATCATCCATATGGTACGTAGCAGCCTGAAATACGTGTCCTGGAAAGACTACAAGGCGGTCACCAGTGGTCTGAAGACGGTTTACCGAAGAGGCGGCGCTGATGATGCTGAATGTGTTCGCGGGCGTGTGTGACGACAAATACCCGCAGATCAGCAAAAGCAGGCGTGCGCACTGGGAAAACCTGAACACATTCTTCAGCTACCTGCCGGATATCCGCCAGGCGATCTACACCACAAACGCTATCGAATCACTGAACAGTGTGATCCGGGTCGAGATAATAAATGCAAGGTATTCCCAGGAGACGACTCAGTGTGGAAGGTTATTTATCTAGCGATCAAAGATGTCTCAAAAAAGTGGAGTATGCCGATCCAGCACTGGCGGCTGGCAATGAGTCGTTTTATTATTGAGGTCGGTGACCGCCTGAGCGATCACCTTTAATACAGTGGCAGTTACACAGAATTATGGACAGGCTCCTTGTTGACTACTCTATAACAATCCTTGCATCATCATAGTAAATTATATATGCGTTATCAATCTCTTTTATATGCCCTTCCCGTCCATACTGGTTTAATATCTTATCAATATCATGCTTGAACTCTGTGACGATATATCTTGATTTAAAACCGTACCATGCTTTATTGGACAGCCAGTTTAACCTAACCGCTTTGTTTTCATCAGTAAACGTGATTGGCCTTACGTCTCCGTTTTTAAACAGAGTCACGGCAGACGCAACCCAGTATGTGCCGTAACCATCACCGAGGTTATTATCACGAACAAAGTTACTAATATCTTGTACTCTCGAATTCGGTAGTTCGTATCTTCCGCTTGGGATGAAAATAAAAATCAGTATGATAGTTGAAGCAAAAGCATAGAGTCTTTGATCGGCTTGTGAATTTAGATAACGTGCAATTAGAGCGGATCCAGTAATAAAAGAGAAAACCAGATACCTTGTAGTGCCAAGGTCTACAGGCATGTTACTTGCTACATATGCGGCTGGTAGCAATACTGAGGAAATGGATAATGCAGTATCAACAAACGACGCTTTAAACCTGTTTTTGATAGCTACAACTAAAAGAGCTAACCAAAATATCATCACTGCAAATCTACTAAATATCATCGCATTGCTTGCAGAAAGCTGTTTTCCGAAAATGAAGGCGTCGAAATACTGGATGATGCCAACAATGAAAAGATTGAGGTTAGATGGTATATTCTCGTAATTAACAAATGCTGGAGGTTGAGTCCCGGGGGTGTTTAGTAGACCAAAATAATTTGCCACTAAAGCAAGAAACTTTGCTATGACAACGCCAACAATAACTGCAAATACATAGCGCCACTTGCTAAAATCTTTGTTTATCAATACATGAACAACAAAAGTAACAACTATCGGTATAGTGATATAGTAGTTGAATATCGAGTCACTGAATACAGATGCAGCAGTGAGAGTCGTGACGCTTGTCAGTTTAATTGTTGTATGTTTATCATACCTAAGCATATTTAAGCACACCAGAGCAAATATGATAGTTCCTACATGTACACATGTCTCTAGTGTCATGGTTGACGCCATAGGAGATGAAATGATTACGCATGGAATTAGCGCTGCGATTGACCACTTCATTTTCCCATCTGTATGTGACAGAGCAAAGGCCAGCATAATAGTAATCGTGTAGAATACGGCTGGTAACACATACATCAGGTATATACTGTCACCAAAAACCCTGATTACTATCATATACCATATCGCCTCAGTGAAATAAAACGATACAGTAGAAAGAGTCCATCCTCGTAGCAGAATGTTTCCATCCGCCATATCTTTTGCTTCTAAAAATAAAGATGCTCCATCAGATGTAACTGGGTTATTGAAGGAAATATAAAGGCAAAGCGCGAAAACGCATAATGAGAATATCAAATATAAAGCCACCGTGCTTTTATTTAACACTATTCTTCCCCTTCAAAATATATTTAGGTCTTGCTTTGGTTTCAATGTAAATTCTTCCGATATACTCGCCGAGTACACCA
>NZ_SNMT01000055.1:0-4910 GCF_013350575.1 Salmonella sp. SG203 | reverse complement strand
AATTTAAAATAATATATCGGAAAGTAATGATTCTCATTATTTTCTGGCCTTTCTGTGAGTCTGCTTGCCAGTTTCCACACGCCCACCCGGATGTAGTCTGAAATAAAATAAACAGACCCATAATCAGAATAATATCTGAGGTTTTTCGTATTTCTGTTAATTATTCAGGATTAAACACTGATGATTATTTTGTGGGCACAATGGTCCGGACAACTTCCGTCCGGCAACACAGACTTATCCAGGATATGGATTCAGATGATAATATAACTTATCGTTTTTCATGAAATAATTATGGTGATATACAATATTTTTGATGATTATTCTTAATTTACGAATCAATATGTCGATCTTATCGATCGATTATTTAAAGTTTAATCTGGATAAGAATCCTCCTATAAATAACTCACACAATGTCTGCGGGTGTACGTGGCTGTTTTTCAGACGACAGGTAGCCTTCATTCTTCTCTTGTTCTGTTGAAGCAGCATTCACGTCAGGGCCAGCAGTGTGTATCTGTTTCGGGTAAAGGCGTTCCTGTCGATCACGTTAAGTGCGCGTTAAAAAAGTTACTTAAAGGATAAGAGTATGTTCAGAAAAACACTAATTACAACAGCCACGCTTGCAGCTGTCATGAGCGCTGTTCCCGCTTTTGCTGACGTTGTTGCAAATAAGGATTTTGGCGGTGGAACAATTACATTCAGGGGATCTGTGACAAATGCGCCCTGCAGTATTGATCCGAATGATGAAAACCTGACTGTTAACCTCGGACAGGTGTCAATGAAACAACTGTCGGCGGATGGACAGGGTTCTGACCCGGTGGATATTAAAATTCACCTGAACTCATGCCAGTTTGATGCGCATACATCTAATCCACCAACCCCGGATTACGGTCAGTTCTCAAAAGTGGATGTGGCGTTTGATGGTTATACCAGCCCGGATGCGGCAAAAGGACTCCTGCATAATGACGGTAACGCCGCTAATGTCGATGTCCAGCTTCTGGATGCTCAGGCAAATGTTATAGATCTGAGCAAGACTGTCGATGGATCGAAAGCACAACAGTTAACGGGCTCCACTGGCGTGGTCACCTTTAAGGCTCGTATGCTGGCAGTGGGAGGGGCGGGCGGAACTGGTACTGTTGCTGCCACTGTTAACTACAAACTGAAATATTTCTGATGTTGCGGATCAGATGAAACGGAATTCGTCGACGGGTTTTCGGTTGTTGATTTAAAAAATAATAAAGCGGCTTCGTTTTACATCAGACTGCACCGTTAAGTTGTGGATGTATATTTAATCTTATGTCTGCCAGTATCACGAAGCCGTTTATTTCTCTTTGACTGACGATATTACCGGCAGGTGTTTTTGCATCATCATATTCCCGATATAAAAGCGCACGGCTCTGTAATTTATTATTGTACGGTTCATTATTTATATTGCTTTTCCGTAAATTGATTTGTTTACCCGGATACTCCTCTTAAGAAACAAGAGTGTTTCCGGGTGAATTTACTCCAGCTCAGGTTTACCTGAATTTAATTCATTCAGCTAAAAGATAAAAATAATCAATTCGATAAACACCATGAAACTGACCCGGCTGGCACTGCTGATTTCCCTGAATATACTGACGTTGCCGGCAGGGGCGACGGAATTCAGCGCCGGTTTTCTTAAAAACAGTGACCACAGCCATGTGGATTTGTCCGCCTTCAGCCGGGACGGCTACGTTGCGCCGGGAGATTACCTGCTGGATATTTACCTGAACGACAGACTCATCCGCGGCCAGTACAAAGTCAGTGTGGTGGAGACCAGTGACGGAGGTTCCCGGTTCTGCATCACGCCAGAACTGGCAGACATGTTCGGGCTGAAAGAAGAGAACCGCCGTCAGCTTGCCCCGGTGGAGGGAACGAACGGCCAGTGCCTTAACCTGAGCACAGCGGACAGCAGGGTACAGTATTCACCGGACAACCAGTCCCTGTCCGTCACCCTGCCCCAGGCCTGGATGGAATACCAGGACCCGGACTGGGTGCCCCCGGCCCGCTGGAGCGAGGGCGTCACGGCGGCCCTGCTGGACTATAACCTGATGGCGAACCGTTACATGCCGCACCAGGGCGAGACCTCCACCAGTTACAGCCTGTACGGCACCGCCGGGTTTAATCTCGGCGCCTGGCGCCTGCGCAGCGATTACCAGTACAACCGCTATGACAGTGGCCGGGACGTATCGCAGTCCGATTTTTATCTGCCGCAGACGTATCTGTTCCGGGCGCTGCCCTCACTGCGTTCGAAACTGACGCTGGGCCAGACGTATCTCAGCTCCGCCATTTTTGACTCCTTCCGCTTTGCCGGACTCACCCTGGCCAGCGATGAGCGGATGCTTCCGCCCTCCCTGCAGGGATACGCCCCACAAATCAGCGGCATTGCGAACAGTAATGCGCAGGTCACCATCAGCCAGAACGGCCGCATGCTGTACCAGACCCGGGTGTCGCCCGGACCGTTCGTACTGCCGGACCTGAGCCAGAACATCAGCGGCAATCTTGACGTGACGGTGCGCGAAAGTGACGGCAGCGTCCGGACCTGGCAGGTCAACACGGCCAGCGTGCCCTTTATGGCCCGTCAGGGACAGGTTCGCTACAAGGTGGCCGCCGGACGTCCGCTGTACGGCGGGACACATAACAACAGCACGGTCAGTCCTGACTTTCTGCTCGGCGAGGCAATCTGGGGCGCATTTAATAACACCTCGCTGTACGGCGGCGTGATTGCCTCCACCGGCGATTACCAGTCCGTCGCGCTGGGCGCGGCGCAGAACATGGGGCTCTTCGGCGCGGTATCGGCGGATGTCACCCGCTCAGATGCGCGGCTGCCGTACGGGCAGAGCCAGTCCGGTTACAGCTACCGCATTAACTACACCAAAACGTTTGACAGTACCGGCAGCACGCTGGCGTTCGTCGGGTACCGTTTCTCGGACCGGCATTTTATGTCCCTGCAGGAGTATCTGGCGCGTTCCGTGTATGACGGGGAGTACCTGCAGGATGAAAAGCAGAGCTACTCCGTAAGCTGGAACCAGTACATTTCGGCCCTGAACATGAGTGCCTCCCTGTCCCTGAGCCGTCTCAGTTACTGGAATGCTGATTCAGACAATAACTGGACGATGTCAGTCAGTAAATCAGCCGATATTGGTCCCGTACACGGCGTTAACCTGTCGCTGTCCCTGTCCCGTAACCAGACGGCGTACGGCCAGACACAAAACCAGATTTATTTCCAGGTCAGTGTCCCCTGGGGGGACAGTCGCCAGGTGAGTTACAGCCTGCAGAGGGATAACCAGGGCAGTATGCGGCAGACCGTGAACTACAGCGATTTCCATAATCCCGACACGACCTGGAACATCAGCGCCGGACACAGCCGGTATGACAGCGACAGCAGTAACAGCTTCAGCGGGAGTATCCAGAGCCGTCTGCCTTATGGACAGACCGGCGCTGACTTCACCCTGCAGCCCGGTCAGTACCGCAGTCTGGGCGTGAACTGGTACGGCTCACTGACCGCCACGGCACAGGGTGCCGCCTTTGGCCAGTCAATGGCCGGGAATGAACCCCGCATGATGATTGACACGGACGGTATCGCCGGGGTGCCGGTATCCGGAGGCAGTGGAGTGACCAACCACTTCGGGGTGGCTGTGGTGAGTGCGGGCAGCAGCTATCGTTCAGGCGATGTCTCCGTGGATGTATCCGCGCTGCCGGACGGCGTGGATGTGTCTGACCCGGTGGCCAGCCAGGTACTGACGGAAGGGGCCGTCGGTTACCGGCATATCCGGACCAGCCGGGGAGAACAGATATTCGGACACATCCGGCTGGCTGACGGCACAAGTCCGCCATTCGGCGCGCAGGTCGTGTCGGAGAAAACCGGTAAAACAGCGGGGATGGCGGGTGATAACGGGCTGGTCTACCTGACGGGCATTGAGGCTTCAGAGCGGAATGCTCTGGTCGTGACATGGGGCGGCAGGACACAGTGCCGGCTGTCCCTGCCGGAGAACGCGAACCTCGGCCAGGGAGCCCTGCTGCTTCCCTGCCGGTAACAGCCTGCGACAGGCGTGCAACATTCAGCAGACGTACAGCATTATTCTTACGGAGAAAAAAGGTGAACAACAGACGACACACCGCGGGGCTGCCGGCCGGCCTGGTACTGGCCCTTGCCGCATTCTGGCCCTTCGCCAGCCAGGCGGCCATTAATGTTGACCGTACCCGCATCATCATGGACAGCGATGCGAAGGCCGTTTCTGTCGGTCTGAGCAATGAGAGCCGGGACCAGCCCTATCTTGCGCAGTCATGGGTGGAGGACAGCCAGGGAAAAGCGACGAATGTGCTGATTGCACTGCCGCCGCTGCAGCGTATTGATGCGGGGAAAAAATCCCGGGTCAGAATTATGCGGGTGGAAAACAGTGGCGCCGCCCCGCTGCCGGCAGACCGGGAGAGCCTGTTTTATTTTAACGTCAGGGAAATTCCGCCTGCGCCGGAGGACAAAAGCCAGAATATCCTGCAGCTCGCCACCCAGAGTGAGCTGAAGCTGTTCCTGCGCCCTTCGTCGCTGGCAGCAGAGGGAGATGCCTCGCCGGAGAAAATGCTGAAAGTACTGGCCTCCGGTGGGGGGCTGACCCTGAAAAACCCGACGCCGTATTACATCACGGTCATCTGGCTGGGACAAAGCCGGAAGCAGAAACTGACAGGCTTTAAGGAAGGGACGATGGTGGCCCCCTTTTCAGAGCGGTCACTGAACATCAGTCTGCCAGCCGGAACAACAACGATGATGGTGGGTAACGTCGATGATTATGGCGGGCTGCGGATGAACCAGTTTGTCTGTACCTCAGGGAAATGCACTTTTAAGGAGCGTATTCGTGACCAGGACCGGGGGAGCTGATATGAAAAAGATAATG
>NZ_SNMT01000054.1:0-5012 GCF_013350575.1 Salmonella sp. SG203 | reverse complement strand
GTCCGGTTACAGCTACCGTATCAACTATGCCAAAACGTTTGATAAAACCGGCAGTACCCTGGCGTTCGTCGGATACCGCTTCTCGGACCGCCATTTTCTGTCCATGCCGGAATACCTGCAACGCCGGGCCACCGACGGCGGCGATGCGTGGCATGAAAAACAGAGCTACACCGTGACTTACAGCCAGTCCGTTCCGGTACTCAACATGAGCGCGGCTCTCTCGGTAAGCCGGCTCAATTACTGGGATGCCACATCAAATAATAACTATATGCTCAGTCTGAATAAATATTTCAGTCTCGGCGGCATACAGGGTATTTCTGCCTCACTTTCATTTTCCCGTAACCAGTACACCGGCGGGGGCAGCCAGAACCAGGTCTACGCCACCATCAGTATCCCGTGGGGCGACAGCCGTCAGGTGAGCTACAGCGTGCAGAAGGATAACCGGGGCGGCCTGCAGCAGACCGTGAATTACAGCGATTTCCATAACCCGGACACCACATGGAACATCAGCGCCGGCCATAACCGTTATGACACCGGCAGCAACAGCAGCTTCAGCGGCAGTGTGCAGAGCCGTCTGCCGTGGGGCCAGGCGGCAGCGGACGCCACCCTGCAGCCCGGACAGTACCGCAGCCTGGGCCTGAGCTGGTACGGCTCGGTGACTGCCACCGCCCACGGTGCCGCTTTCAGCCAGTCGATGGCCGGGAATGAGCCCCGCATGATGATAGATACCGGAGACGTGGCCGGTGTGCCGGTGAACGGCAACAGCGGGGTGACCAACCGCTTCGGGGTGGGCGTGGTGAGCGCCGGCAGCAGCTATCGCCGCAGCGATATTTCGGTTGATGTGGCCTCCCTGCCGGAGGACGTGGACGTCAGCAGCTCCGTCATCAGCCAGGTGCTGACGGAAGGCGCGGTGGGCTACCGGAAGATTGACGCCAGCCAGGGGGAGCAGGTGCTCGGTCATATCCGGCTGGCGGACGGCGCCAGTCCGCCGTTTGGCTCCCTGGTGGTGTCCGGGAAAACCGGCAGAACCGCGGGGATGGTCGGAGATGAAGGTCTGGCCTACCTGACAGGTCTCAGCGGGGAAGACCGCCGGACCCTGAATGTGTCCTGGGATGGCCGGGTGCAGTGCAGGCTGACGCTGCCGGAGAAGGCGGACCTCAGTCAGGGGCCACTGCTGCTGCCCTGCAGATAAGCAACACAGGCCGGTTTCAGTGAATGATTTCAGACGGAGAGAAACAGTGAAAAAGAGCAGGTTAAAAGGTGCTGCGTTCATCACGCTGACAATGGTGTGGAGCCACTGTAGTCTGGCTGCCGTGAACGTTGACCGGACACGCATCATTATGAACGCTACGGATAAAACGGTTGCCGTAACGCTGAACAATGACGACAAAGGCACACCGTTTCTGGCCCAGTCATGGGTGACAGATGCTGACGGGGTAAGAACGGATGCGCTGATGGCACTGCCGCCGCTGCAGCGTATTGACGGCGGACAGAAATCCCAGGTTCGCATCACTCAGGTCCGTGGAATGACTGAACGTCTGCCTCAGGACCGGGAGACCCTGTTCTGGTTTAACGTCCGGGGTATTCCGCCAAAACCGGAAGACAACAACGTGCTGCAGCTGACCATGCAGAGCCGCCTGAAACTGTTTTACCGTCCGAAAGCGGTTGCCAGAAGCAGCAACGACCAGCCGGAAAGAAAACTGGTGGCAGAACGTAGTTCCGGACATCTGACGCTGCAGAATCCGACACCGTATTACATCACCGTTGCCTGGCTGGGGGGGGACCGGCGCCATCCGCTGAGCGGGTTCGGTCAGGGGGTGATGGTGCCGCCGTTCACCAGTCTGCCTTTAAAGGCCGTTTTGCCGGCTGAAACACGGCAACTGTGGGTGGGGTATATCGATGACTATGGCGGGCTGCAGATGAATGATTACACCTGCACTGCCCGGCAGTGTGTCCTGAAGGACCGGGGGGCCGCGTCATGAGCGGACAGATGACACGCCTGAAAATCATACTGGCGATACTGACGATGATGACCGGGCCGGCCGTTATTCCCGTGCAGGCTGCAGGTACCGACGAATGTGACGTTATCAGTGGAGTCCTGTCGCTTACCAATATTAATCTGAAATCCACAGGTTATAAGGAAGACGATACCCTGAGTGTGATTTCGCGCGATATTTCATATCGCTGCACAACACGGGCGGATAATAACGACCTGGACGGAACGAATTACCATTACCCCACACTGGTAACCACTGCGGCCTTCGGAAAGGTTGTTCAGGCCCTGAAGGACTCCGGCCTGGGCCTGGAACTGACCATAAAGGAGAAAGGTCAACCTGAAAAGAAACTGGAGTGGTCACAGATAAGCAAGACGGGACAAGGAACCATTATAAAACAACAGTTTGGTGCAAACCTGCCGCTGAAATGGCAGAATGAGCCTGTGGTTACTGTACGGGACGCGGGACTCACAGCACGTATTTTTGCCGTGGAGCCCTATCAGGGGGCTCCGGTAATGATTAACGTTCCGGCAATAAATGCACTGGAAATCCGTCCTGTCAGCAACGGCAGTCCCTATGTACAGGGTACCCAAATACAGACCCCGATATTTTCTATACGAATTTTTCCTGATAATTTAGGCCAGGTTTTCATATCACCTTCCGTGGTAGATTTTGGGCGGATATATGCCACATCAGTGGATACATTAACTAAAGTATCCCCCCCCTTCACTGTGACGGCAAAACAGACAACCGGAACCCCGGTCTCCTTTGATATGCCGCTGGATATAGAGTTTAAGACCGGAGGACTGCCGCTGACAGCCAGTAACCAGGAAATTAAGCTAAGCACATCCGGGACTGTGGATGAAAATGGGCTGAAACTTTCAATAATCGATTCAGAGAATCGGAAAGTAATCTTTAATCAAACATATCACATGGGAACAATTTCTTTTAATCCATCCACGGGAGCTGGTATTGCGAAAACCTATACCGCAAAGGTGGAACCGATGCCGGGATCTGTAATTAAAACCGGTAAATTTTCTGCTGCGGTGACGGTTGTTGTGACATATAACTGACACCCCGTAATAAACGGATAATGTTTAATAAAAGCCGGTGAATACACAGGAACCGGAATAATAATTACTGCCGGCTGAATACAGCCATAAAAACAATAAAAATATTCATAACATTTAATGATACCTCCGGTCTTTTTTCGTTAATCATGATGACGAGGTTTTTATGTGCCCTGACAATACACACGCAAAAAAACGGTACCTGACCCCCGGTAATGATATTCATTATCCCGGCCAGACCAACCATGACGCCTGTTTTATTCCTGAAAGTGTCCGCCGGTATGCCGGGGAGCCCCTGTATGTCATCGTGGCACACTGGTGTCTGTTGCAGCAGGACTGGGTTCAGCGTAATCGGATATCAGAGGCGTTTCATATCCCGGCCAGACGGGCCAGCTATCTGATTGCCTATCTGAGGAGTAAAACATCACGGGTGGTCTGTGAATGCCGTCACCAGACCCTGCCCAATAAGGCACGACGCTATGAGATTTATGTCACTGAGGTTCTGGAAAAACCGGGACCGGTCAGTTGCGGGCGAACTGCCGCGCCTCCTGTATCCCGTCGCCGGGTGGGCAATGGCGACAGGGCACAGGCAAATGAACTGTGGAACCGGTTGTGCAGCAACAGAAACGCGGGAAAGATACTGAAAAAGAAGGGGACTGATGATGGCGGGAAGTGACCAGCAGACGGGGGCCCGGCGGGTTATCGTCCACGGAGACTGCTGGCCGGTGGTGACCGCCGTGGCGCATCTGGCAAAATCAGCCCTGCCGGAGAGCGACTTTGAAACCACATACACCCTGCCGGACCTGTTGCCACGCCTGTCCCGGCAGCCGGAGACGACGCTGATACTGTGTCTGCGCCCGCGTGAGCATATTTTTCTGTTCTATGCCCTGAGGCAGGCGCTGTTGTTTCACCCTGTACTGGTTATCAGCGATGAACTGATGTTCAGCGACCGGCTGGTACTGAAGGTGTTCGGGGATATCCCGGTGATATCACACGAAAAAACGTCAGGAACGCAACAGAGCGGGGAAGGGGGTGACGTAACCACCGGACAGCTGCAGCGAGCCCTGACCGGTTTTCTGTTCCTGCCGGAGCCGGTCAGGGGGTTTTCAGACGTTCCGCTGATTTTTAATCATCCGAAGCGGCTGATGAACTACATGTCAGTACTGATGTTCAGGGAAACTCTGGCGCACGGGGTGACGCCGGCCCAGCGCCGTCTGCTTGAGGAGATTTATCAGGGCCGGGGGAAACTGTCGGTGCTGTCCGGGCGGCTGAAAACGGGAGAGAAGAAAGTGTGGCGGGAGAAGAACAGGCTGCTGGTAAAGAAGCTGGGGATGCGTTGCCGGCTGCGTGAGCAGCTGTACGGCACCCGGTTCTGTATGGAGATTCAGAAAACGCCTTTTATGGCGCCGGCTGAGGCTGAACATCTGTATTCAGCTGAAGATCCACCCGGGCAGTCACGCCTGAAAAAAGATGCATAATCGCATGCGATTATGGCAACAAACATTTTGTGAAGCTGCTGGCGAAAAAGTGGTAATGATGCTTCTGGCAAGGTTTTCCGCCTGACTGAGCTGAACTCCCGTCCCGATACCTTCATTACGCAGACGGGATAATTAAGTGAACAACATTTTCCTGGTCGTTACTTTTTGCAATAAATTATGGAGTTGTAATTATACCCCGGGATTCTGATAATCGATATGTACAACTTTATATAGCGTGGGGGGGGGAAATGCAATTTCAACGTCTGAGTGCGCTTTTGCTTATTGCTGGTATTGCAATGAGTATGAATGTGCAGGCCAGTACCGATATTCGGGTTACCTATGCAGGCTCTATGGGGAAAGTAATGGATCAGGCCCTGGGACCTGCTTTTGCACGGCAACAGGGAGGGAAATATGAAGGACAGGGGCAGGGGTCATACGGCATGGCGCGTCTTCTGGCGGGTAAGAAAATA
>NZ_SNMT01000053.1:0-5064 GCF_013350575.1 Salmonella sp. SG203 | reverse complement strand
CGAAGTTTGATGCAAATGTCAGATCGTATGCGCCTGTTAGGGCGCGGCTGGTAAGAGAGCCTTACAGGCGCATCAGAAAAACCTCCGGCTATGCCGGAGGATATTTATTAACAATAACGCCGTCTTTGATACATTCCCATCTCAAACAGCCGTACTAACAGCCCAATACACTGGAATTTTAGGCATAAATTTCCAGAATATGCGGGAATGATGACGAGGTCGGAAACGAATTACGTATTTCGTGGCTCAATACCGGGCCTGTGGATACCTTCGCTAACACTTCACGTCAGAAGTTACCCGCTGCCGCGCATAGCTAAAGGACCGGGCGAGTGGCTGGCTCTTACCCGGGAGGGACTTTCACCCTCTGTTCTGTCACCAGCTTATCCTGGCGTACTAAGCGGCTCGCCAGAACCGTATTGATATTTATTGAGAGGTCAGATCACTTCATCATGCTGTGGTTGGCAAATAATATTCTCCAGCGCATTAATGACCTGAGTTTCTGCATTATAGAATGTCATCATTTATCCTAAGTATTCTGTATTGCAAACCCGATAGCCAATGCACTTACAAACATCTGTCAGGACTCCACTTCCAGCCAGGTCCCACCTCAACGTAAAACAACCTGAGTTCGGAATAAAGAAATATGTAGTTAATTGATTTAAATAGAAAAGCACTCCTTTTCGTTGTTAAATCTAGTTTCCCATACAAGATCTCACAACTCAGGGAGGCATTGTTGAATAAATAAAGATTATGCTGCAAAATCATAAAAGCTGTAGCTCTCATCTACTTAAAGTCTGTATGTTACAACTATGGTTTGGGGACGCTTCCTGGTGCGGTAAGTATTTTCATCCAAAATAATCCTCCCAAAACAGCATAATTCCCTGTTATTCAATAAAGCCTACCTGAGTTCGCGACTCAATTTTTCCGGCACTCAACAACTATTGCAAGTACCGCAACACCAGTCTGGAAAAGTAAGTTGCCGCAATACTAAGCAAGTCATCATTGAAAATATAATGACCATTATGCACATAAGGTGTGTCTCCATTATTAATGTAAGCATAGCAACCTTTTCTGGTGCTTAACATATACGATAAGTCATCGCTGGCCATACCAGGTGAATGTTCATACGCACAAGAGTCACTCCCGAATATTTCCTCTGCAACCTGCCATGCTAATGCAGTGGCATCCTTATCATTGCAAGTAACATCTGCTTTATCGAAATACTCTACCTCAGATGTTAGGTCAAAGAGATTACAACAGTGTTCAGTAACATCTCTGATGCGTTTCAGTGTTTGCTTCCTGACATTTTTATTTAAAGTTCTGACACTCAATAATATTTCCACCTGTTCAGGTATAATATTATAACTTTCGTCATTTCCTGCCATAATTGAGCCAACACTGATGACCACGGCCTGTTGAGGGTCAGTATTCCTCGACACTATACTTTGTAAAGCCAGAATTAAGTGACATGCAGCCAGTGTCGGATCTTTACTATTTTGGGGAGCAGAAGCATGTCCACCACAACCTTTTATCTTTATCTTAAATCTGTCTGATGATGCTAAAAAAACACCTTTCCTGAAAAAAATCTTTTTGTCCTGATTTTTACAGGGTAAATTGTGCCATGAAAAAACATAATCGCAATCAAATCGCTCAAACAACCCGTCATCAATCATACTCAGTGCACCACCACTACCTTCCTCTGCTGGCTGAAATATCAAATTTAACTGGCCATTAAAATCACATTTACTTAAATATTTTGCCGCCATCAATAATGATGCTGTATGTCCGTCATGTCCGCATGCATGCATTACATCGGGTATTATACTTTTATATGGTACCTCTGCTAACTCCTGCATTGGCAAAGCATCCATATCAGCACGCAATCCAATCTTTTTAAGACCATTACCCTTTTTCAGTACCGCCACAACGCCTGTCTTTCCCACGTTCTCATGTACCTGATATCCATACTCCCGTGAAAGATCTGCCACCAATTTAGCTGTGGCAAATTCCTGAAAACCAAGTTCAGGATTTTTATGTATTTGCTGACGTATACCTGCAAACTCTTCCTGTGTTTTTACAATATCATCAATCAGTTTCATAAGTATTACTCCTTGATAAAATATTCACGCTTTGGCAATATCCATAAAGACAGTGGAACAAATAATGCCATAAGTACGAAGAGATAAGTAAAACCAAAAGTAAAACTTCCGGTTTTATCAACACTAAAAGCTATTATTTCATTATTAATGTTAACGATAATATAAGTAAGACTCCAGAAAACAGACATAGTATAACTGGTTTTTTCAACAGTTCCATCCTGCATATCCACAGGCAGATTAAACAAAAAAGGTGTTGCCATTTCAAAGAAAAAACCAGCCATAACGGATGCTGTCATAATAACAGCATCATCTTTACTCACTAATAACACTATTCCGGCCAGTGCTGTAAGCAATGGTGATATAACAAACATCTTCTTGAAATTAACACCGTTACGTTTTAACCAGAAACCAAAAAAAGGTGCAAACAACATAGCCACACTAACTAACGCTGGAGCAAAATGTATAGCTAAAGAATTTTTGTCAAGTCCAGAATACTCCTGAAAATAAGTTGGAAAGAACAGAAAAGAAGAATTCAGAAATAATATCGGCCCGATATAATAAGCTACCATTCCCCAGGTCACCCGACTTTTCAGAACGTTTACAAATTCATCTTTTTTATTCATTAAAATTTGAGCGTCCGGATTCTCTTCTTTTCTGGTAACAATCAGCCAGCTCACTATCAGAATCAGATTTATCCATGAGTATAAAGAAAGCGCCTCCTGCCAGTGACCTATTTTACTGGCTATCCAGCCAGCAAAAAGAAGTGCTATGATATTACCAATAGTATTGGATGTAATGTTAATACTGACAAAAAGATTTTTTTGTCGTCCGGTAAAATACTTTTGGGTTACAGGTGATAAACTAACTAATGCACAGGCTGATCCCAGACCTTGCAGGAAGCGAATAATAAGAATTGCATAATAATCATCCGCAAAACTCATAAAAATCCCTGTACTGATAAGTAAGCAGCCAATAAAATAGCCTTTTCGCATTCCAAATTTATAAACGAGCCACCCAGCCAAAAAAGCACCAAAAATTTTAGCTATAGAAATAGAAGTGGTAATCAGCGTTGCCTGCTGTGTATTAATATTCAGCTCATGCTGAATCGATGGCATTAACTGTCCAGTGCTCACCCAGCCTATAGTAAAAACTGCGTAAACAGTAAATACGAGCAACCAGATAAAATACTTCCTCATGCTTCCTCCTCAAAATGTTTTTATTTTCAACAAACAACTATAATTTATAACATAGATACGAGTACAGAACAGATGATTATGATAAAGCCCAAAAACACCACAACTGATAATATAGACAAAAAAATATCGAGGATCTGTAAAATGAGTATTACACTTAGAAAGTCAAGCTATAGGCAGCAGATATTATTTGTCAATATTATTTTTTAATAAATATGATTTTAAATATCAATTATCAGACAAGCTCAAGCTTAAACTCCACGTATTAAAGAACATAGCCCCCCTTAGAGCTGAGGCTCAGACTGACTTATGCCGGAATAAATCCCCGAAACGCCGCATGTGGCTGGAGCTTACGTATCCCTGTCGTCTGGGTCGGTGTGGTCATTTCCACCATATTTTGCGACGTTTTGCCTGATGTTTACCTGATTGGATTTGTAGTATATGTATGTTGTAAGATAAAAAATCGCAATGATTCTTCACCGTTCTGCTAGTGACCACTGCTGTTCTGTGTGCTGCTGTATCGCCGCCTGATTGCGCCTGTGTGCGTTTCTGGCTGGTGGGCTGTACAGCTGTCCTGCATTGCTGCCTGAGTCCGTATAACGAAGAAATCAGACAAGACAAAAGCACTTTCGCACACGCCTATAAGGAAGATCGTCATTTTTGCTGTACCACCTGTACTATTTCCCCGTAAGCCTTGCGTGGCAAGGGTTGTAGCTGGTACAGGTAGTTAAAAATGACCTATATTCACCTGTCCCGACCTCTACCACTTTTGCCGTGATTGCGATTGTATGGCAATAAAAAAAGCCGCTTAACATGAACTGTTAACTTTTGTGGTGCAGTCCAATATGCGGCTGTAGACTGTTGGTACTACGCTTAATGCTCAAATTTACCCGTTGATGATATATGGTTACTGCCCGCCAGGAAGCGAATAGCCTGACGGCTCAACATCAGGCAGATCGTCAAGTAGATACGCTGCATCAGAACGGGCATACTCAACTATCATTTCACCTTCCCTGCTTAACCTGATTCTCCCATCTTCCAGAACGCATAAATAACAACTGGCGCAAAAACACATTATTCTAGGCCGGACCCTGTACACGATTCTGTGTAAATGCCTTTTCTCAGAAGTGACCGTCCAGGCGGTCACCGAACTCGATAATAAAGCGGCTCATTGCCATACGCCAGTCCCGCAGTGGCATCGTCCACTTCTGTGAAGCTGCCTGGATTGCCAGCCATATCTTATGTACAGGCTCGTACAGGCTCGGCAACAGCGCAATTTATTCATTAAACACATCCGGTAAATAAAATGCCAGAGTGATGTGAAATCAGCCAGTAGTTCCCTGACTGGCTTATTTCTTTCGCCCTGTAAACCCACCCTGCTGCTGGCAACTATCCAGTCAGCAATGTTTTTTGTTCGTAAGCGTTAACCGAACGCCGTATTTGATGCTGTTCACTGCCGTCATATTGCCTCCTGTACGCTCACCTGCCCCTCCCCGGCACACAGCAAGTCTGCCGGCCCCGTCACCGGATATCGCTGCAGCACCTCCCGTACCAGCACACCGCGGTACAGCGGCATTCCCCTCACCACCGTCTCCATACCCAGCGCCGCCAGCACATGACGCCGGTACAGACTCACCGTCTTCTCCTTCAGCCCCGTCAGTGCCGCCACCTCTCCTCCCTTCATCCCCTCCGCAAGACAGCACAGGATAAACCACTGCCGCGCGTTCACCGTCCCCGGCAGACGCCTCAGCGCCTCCTGACGGATGTCCCTG
>NZ_SNMT01000052.1:0-5617 GCF_013350575.1 Salmonella sp. SG203 | reverse complement strand
CCAGGTGATGCTGGTCAACCCGGCGGGGGTGATGTTCGGTAAGGGCGCCAGGGTGAACACGGCGGGGCTGCTGGCGTCGACGAAGAACATCAGCACGGAAGACTTTATGGCGGGACGCTACACGTTCAGCGGGGGCAGCCATCCGGGTGCGGAGATAGTGAACCAGGGGAGCCTGACCACAACGAAGGGCGGGTATATTGTCCTGGCGGCAGACCGGGTCAGGAACAGCGGTACCCTCAGCACACCGTCCGGTAAAACGGTGCTGGCGGCGGCAGACAGGGTGACGCTGCAGCTGGACAACGCGGGGCTGGCGTCGGTGTCGGTGAACGGCAGTGTGGTGAATGCCCTGGTGGAGAACAGCGGTCTGATTGCGGCGACGAACGGTCAGGTGTACCTGACGGCGCGCGGTAAGGATATGCTGCTGAACACGGTGGTGAACAACAGCGGAACCGTGGAGGCCCGGGGGCTGAACCATCGCGGCGGCGAGATAGTACTGGACGGTGGAGAGAGCGGTGTGGTGAGCCAGTCGGGGATGCTGCTGGCAGACAGTGAGACCGGTCGCGGCGGAAAAATCACGGTACAGGGAACGAATATCCACCTGGCCGGCGGCAGCCGGACTTCGGCGACCGGGCGTACCGGTGGCGGCGGGGTGTACGTGGGCGGGGGCTGGCAGGGTAAGGATGCGGCCATCCGCAACGCGTCAAAAGTGGTGATGGACAGGGATGCGGTCATTGACGTGTCAGCCACGGAGAAGGGTGACGGCGGCAAGGCGGTGCTGTGGTCGGAGGATTACACGAACTTCCGGGGCCGTATCCTGGCGAAGGGTGGGGCGCAGTCAGGCAACGGTGGCCAGGTGGAGACTTCCTCGCACCATAACCTGCAGGCGTTCGGTGATGTGGAGGCATCGGCCCTGAATGGCCGGGGCGGCAACTGGTTGCTTGACCCGACGGATGTGACCATTGTGGCGGGAGCAGATAAAAACGTCAGTAACACCAGTAATGTGTTCACGCCCTCAGACAATGGCGCTCAGATTGGTGTGAACAGCATTCAGAGTCAGCTGAACAACGGGGCGAACGTTACGATAAAAACCAGTGGTCATGATACCGACGGACAGCGGGGTAACATTACGTTTGTCAAAGATGCAGAAATCAAAAAAACCGGCGGTACTGATGCCACCCTGACGCTGAAGGCTGACGGAAATATCACTTTTGCGGACAGAAAATGGAGCGGTTTGACCGATACAACAAATGGTGCCATTACGTCAACCAGCGGAAAATTAAACCTGAACCTGCTGGCCGGAAATGACGGTCAGAACAGCAGTGTCACCATAAGTAAATTTGTTCATTTCTTCCTGAATGACGGTGATTTTTCTGTCGGTCCCGCAAACGAATCAGGGGGCGTTACCTCTTTGTTGTTCACTAATGCCGGCCTCATTGATGCCGGAAATATTAGCCTGAACACTGCGGGTGGGACGAATGGTAATTTTTATACATTAAATGCCACCAACAACCTTACCGTGAACGGGCCTTTGTCAGCCAGTTCCGGATACGGCGTCAATTCAGATCTTAAAGCCGGTAACGTTGTAAATATTACGACGGCTTCGGGGAACATGCAGTTTAGTGCCACCGATACAGAAAACGGTGGGGGAAGTATACTGATTAATGGTCAGAACGGCGTTAACATCCGGACGGACGAAGGTTCTCTGGTGATGCAGGTGGCGGGCAATAATAACAAAATTTCGGTTACCAGCAATAACGGTTCTGTGAATCTGTCCGGGAAAGTTCAGAATGAAAAAAACAGCGGAAATACCGGATTAACACTCACCGGAGTGAAAATCAGTTCGAAAGACAGTGTCACCCTGAATGGTACGACTTTCTGGGGGAAAGGCGCAATACTGTCTGGCCTGAACGTCAGTGCGGGGGGCGATGTTAATATCAGTGGCACGGCGCAGCGTCTGAGTGACGGACTCACCGGGTCGGCAGATAACACTGAGGGTCTGACAATAACGGGCAGTAAAATTACTTCAGACAACGGTAATATCTCAGTGTCCGGACTGGCTGCTTCAGGGAAGAATGCTTCACTGAAAATGAATACCACTGATATCACTGCCAGTACAGGTAAAATTCTTTTAGCTGGCAAATCTGAAGGGGGTAACGGAGCCTCAGGCGTAAATGTAAAAGGCAGCAACCTCTCAGCGAATTCGCTTGAGATAAAGGGGGTTTCAACAAAGCAGGGGACAGGGTTTTCACTGACGGACAGTCATCTTAACGGAAATCTTACAGACCTGACGAATGTCACGTTCAGTTCAGCAGGCTCTGCGCCAGGTGTCACTAATAACCTGGACAGCAACATCGTGACTGCGGATAACCGTGACACCATGCTGGCGAAACATCCTGAAAATCTGACCCGGATTGATATGTGTGGGACGAGTATATTTGATGACACCGCGCACTCAACGAAGGGATGGACTGCTGATTACACATCATCAGACAAACCGTATGGCGGGTGGATATTCGGTAACACCACGGTTACAGCGGCGGGACTGGTTGACCTGAAGGGTGTGGGTTTTACTGACGCCACAATAACGGTGAGTGACGGTGATTTCAGTATAGCCAATAAAGGCCGGCTGACGCTGAAAAACACCACCCTGAATGTGACGAAAGGTAATGTGAACCTGACGGCGGATGCGGGCGTTACGTTATCGGGAAGTAACGTGACGGCGGGTAAGGACATAAGCCTTGTCGCCAGTCATGGTGGTGCGAGGGTGGAAGGAAAGAATGACACCACGGGGATGGCGGGTATCAGTGCCGGGGGAAATATCAGTATCAGCGGGAATGCCACCGGGAGCGATGATAATGGTGTCACCTTCCGGTCTGCTGATTTAACTGCAGTGGATGGAATTACTGTAAACGGGGTGGGTTCATCGGCTGTGCAGGGACAGGGGGCTACCCTGGGACAAGGCTGGGATACGAATCCGGATTCCTTTGCTGGCACGGGTATTATGTACCGGGGGAAAGTGGTTTTCAGTTCGGCCAGGAATGAACTTAACGGGTCTAATATACACCCGTCTGTATTTCCTTATGATGTTGCTGCGGGGATGATTTTTTTACAGTCTGACGTGACCTTTACCGGCAATACGATAATTAGTGCGTCATCAGATTATGGTACCGGTCTGATGTTCAATGGTCATTACGGCCCGTCACCATCGCTGCATTTTTTAAATGGTACTGCCGTGATTAATGCGGAGTCCAGAAATCCCGGTTCCTGGGATGCTCTTTATGGGGGAGGAATGTCTGTGGATGCCTGGACTGGTCATCCTGATGTTATAAACATGTCTGTTTCAAATGCGACGCTGAACATCAGTGCTTCAGCACAGGATGTGAACGGTATTACATCATACTATGCTGGCGGGGACGGTGCGGATAATCTTGTCCGAAGCAAAGGCTACAGATTTTCTGGTGATGGTGATGTCAATATAAATGCTTCTTCTGTGTCCGGCAATGGCGTGGAACTCCGTATTCTGGATAACACTGACCTTAAGGGCAACTTTACGGTAAATGGCCGGAGTCAGAGCAGGGCTGGAGTTATTGTGTCTGAATTCGCCAGTGTCACGGTTCACAACGCCACCATTACAGGGAACAGTGAAACCGGGACGGGGATACAGATTAATGCCGCAGACCGGAACACTCGTCAGGTTAACCTGAGCGGTAACACCCTGACAGGTACATCGGGAACCAGCGCCGGTATTAACATCAATGGTAACAACGTCACCATCACCAATGGCTCGCTGAACGGTACTTCCGGTGGCAGCGGTGCAGGGGTATTACTCACCGGTGGTAAGGACTACACCGTGGACGGGGCCACCGTCAGCGGCCAGTCGCAGGCCGGCAGCGGCATCAGCGTGGGAGGGAACCTGAGTGTCAGCAACGCCACGGTGAACGGGACCACAGCAACGGGCAGCGGGGTGAATATTGGTGGCAACCTGACCAGCAGTAACACGTCCGTCAGCGGTACAGCCTCCGGTAACGGCAGCGGGGTGTTGCTGAACGGCAGTGTGACCGGAGACGTGACGGAGAAAAACGTGATAACCGGTCACTCAGCTAAGGGGGATGGTCTGCTTGTGTCGGGTGAGTCCACGGCAACCCGGGTCACACTGAACGGGGATACCGTCGACGGGAACGGGATTAAAGTCACCGGCAACCTGACGACAGACAACGTGGTGGCCAGCGGCAATGCCACGGGTGGCGGGAACGGCCTTAACCTGGCAGGGAATGTTTCCGGCGGACGGTGGACCGGTGATGCGGCAAACGGTACCGGGGTGAACGTGACCGGCGACAGCACCCTGACGGACGTCTCCCTGAGCGGCACCACAGAATCCGGAACCGGGGTGAATGTGCGAGGTAACCTGACGAACGCCGGCAGCACGACGGTAAACGGCAGTGCTTCCGGTAACGGGACGGGGGCGACTGTCGGTGGCTCCCTGTACGGGGATATTGATGGTTCGTCTGCCTCCGGGGCCGGGGCCGTTGTGAACGGTATGGTTAACGGCACGGTGAATGGTACCTCCACATCCGGTACCGGTGCTGCCGTAAACGGGACGATTAACGGCATGGTTCACGGTATTTCCGGTTCCGGCACCGGTGCCACGGTTAATGGCATGGTTAACGGTATGGTGGATGGCACCTCCACATCCGGCACCGGCGCGGTGGTGGGTGATGGTGCTGACATCACTCAGGGCAGCCAGGTGAACGGCCGGTCCGGCACCGGCACAGGAAGCGTCACTGAGAGGAACGTGACGAACCAGGGCAGCATCAGCGGCCAGTCAGGCGAGGGTACCGGTACCGCGCTCGGCGGTAACCTGAGCGGTAACGGTCTGGTTACCGGCAGCACAACCGGTCCGGGTGACGGAGTGAATCTGTCGGGTAATGTTTCCGGCGGCACCATTACGGGGAACGCCACCACAGGCACCGGGGTGAATGTGGCCGGCAACAGCACGCTGACGAACGTCACGGTGAGCGGTACCACCGCCTCCGGTAACGGGGTGAGTGTGGCCGGCAACCTGACAAGCGTCGGCAGCACGACGGTGACCGGTAACGCCACCGGCAACGGGACCGGTCTCCATCTCCTGCAGGGCAGCAGCGTGAGCGGGGGACAGCTGAGTGGTGAGTCCGTTTCCGGGCCGGGCAGTGTGCTGGACGGCAACAACCATCTCCTCAGCACCACGCTGACCGGCAGCTCCGGTGTCGGCAGCGGCCTGCTGCTGAACGGTATGGTGATGAACACGGATTCCGTCCTGCACGGTCAGTCCGGCAGTGGTGACGGGGTGAGCCTGAACGGCACGGTGACGGGCGGCAGTCTGAGCGGTCAGTCCGGCAGCGGAGCCGGGGTGCATGTGACGGGCAACAGTACCCTGAGCGGGGTGAACGTGAGCGCCTCCTCGGGTAGCGGACAGGGACTGCAGCTGGATGGCGTGCTGTCAACGGCCGGCGGAACCACCCTGAACGGTGTGGTACAGCGGGACTCGTCGGCAGAACGCCGTCAGGTGTATGAGCTGCAGAACCGGCTGTCACATAACAACCGCAGCCTGAAGCAGGTGGTCACCGCTTCCGGTTACCGT
>NZ_SNMT01000051.1:0-6269 GCF_013350575.1 Salmonella sp. SG203 | reverse complement strand
TGGCGCCACGCCACCGGGCCGTCAGGGTCTTATTTCTCCTGCGCCAGCCGGATACTGCGCTCTATCACCGCCCGCCGGGCGTCACCCGCCGGCAGCAGCTTCAGCATCATCTCCCAGGCCGCCACCGCCTCGCCAAAGCGCTGCTGCTCAAAGGCGCTGAACGCATACAGGCTTAACACCCGGATATCCGTGTGGTCGCGGCTCACCAGCTGACGCAGCAGCTCCCCGCCGCGGCGGTTATCCTCCGGGTCGGACGAGCGCGTCAGCGCCTCCGCGTAGCCCAGCGCCGCATCGCGGTTTTTCGGGTCCAGACGGTACGCGTTCGCATAGGCCCCGGTGGCGGTACCGGCATTACCCAGTACCATACCGGTGCGCCCCAGCATGAGCCAGCCCTCAACATTGCCGGCATCATTCTGCAGGCGGGTGCGCAGCCCCAGCGCCAGCCGCGCCATCTCCTCCTCATTCAGCGGCTGCGCCTGCGGGTCCAGCGCCCGCGCCAGCAGCCCGGGCGTCTGCGCCGTTGCCTGCTGCCAGGCCCTCACCTGCGGATAGCTGCCGGTCAGGGCGTAGCTGCCGGCGCCGACCGCCAGCGCAATGACGGCCCCCGGCACGTAAACGCCCCACCCGGCGCGCGCGCCGCAAACCGGGGTGTCCGCCGGCAGCGGCTCCCGGCGCAGGCGCACCCGCCGGCGCGTGCGGGCAACGATTATCCACCCGCCCGCCACGATGGCGGCCAGCGGCAGCACCCACAGCAGCACCGTCAGCGGGGTCAGCGGCGGGTCGTAGGTGACGAAGTTGCCGTAGCGCGCCACCATGTAATCGATGATTTCCTGGCGGCTCTTCCCCTCCTGCATCAGGTCATACACCCTGCGGCGCATGTCGGTGGCTATCATCGCGTTCGAGTCCGCAATGCTGTTGTTCTGGCATTTCGGGCAGCGCAGCTGCTCCGTGAGCTGGCGGAACTGCTGCTCCTGCGCTTCATCTTTAAACGGCATCACGTCGGTGGTCGCCCGCGCTGACCCGGCGATAACCAGCACCAGCATCAGCATCACCATGCCCGGTAACAGTCTCATTGCGCCGCCTCCCGGCTGTATCTGTCCCACAGCGGTTTCAGTTCACTCTCCCACACCCGGGCATTCAAATCGCCCGCATGGCGGTAGCGGATAATCCCCCTGCCGTCGATGAGGAAGGTTTCCGGCGCGCCGTACACGCCCAGGTCCAGCCCCAGCATCCCGTCGCTGTCCGATAAACTCAGCGCATACGGGTTGCCCAGTTCCTTTAACCAGGCCACCGCCTTCGCCCGGTCGTCCTTATAGTTCAGCCCCACCACCCGGATACCCTGCGCAGAAAGCTGGTTCAGGTACTGATGCTCGGCGCGGCAGGTCGGGCACCAGGTGGCCCAGACGTTAAGCAGCACCGGTTTCCCCTGCGTCAGCACCTCCGCCTCATAGTACTGACCCGGCGTCTCCAGCGATTCCAGGCGAAACGCCGGCACCGGCTTCCCGGTCAGCGCCGATTCGAGATTCGTCGGGTCATCCCCCTGCGCGTTGCGCGCCAGCTGCCACAGCAGCGCCGCGGCAATCAGCAGAAAAATCAGCAGCGGTAATAACAGTACGTTGCGTTTCATCCGGCCTCCGGCAATGGTTTACGGCGGCGGTAGCGCGGGTCCGCCAGGCACAGCAGCCCGCCCAGCGCCATCAGCAGTCCCCCGGCCCATATCCAGCGGACAAACGGTTTGTAGTACAGGCGCACGGCCCACGCGCCGTTGTCCAGCTCCTCCCCGAGCGCGGCGTACAGGTCGCGGGTCAGCCCGCCGTCAATCGCCGCCTCGGTCATCACCATCCGGCTGGTGTTGTAGAGCCGTTTCTCCGCGTGCAGCACCGCCTCCGGCTCGCCGTGGCGCGTCACCCCGATGAGGGCCACCCCGCCGCGGTAGTTGGGGCCGGTGATGTCCCGCACCTCCCGGAAGGTGAAGCGGTAGTCGTGAATGGTCACGCTGTCGCCCGCCCGCATCCGCACGTCACGCTCCACGCTGTAATTCTGGCTGAAGGCGATGCCGGTAATCGTCACCGCCAGCCCGAGGTGCGCCGCCACCATTCCCCAGTAGCTGAGAGAGGTTTTCGTGCCGCGGGACACGCGCTGTACGGCTTCGGCCACCGCCAGCACCGCAATCCAGCAGGCCATCGCCATCCCCACCGCCGTCATGGCGATGATTCTATCTTCCAGCAGCCATGGCAAAAGTACCGACAGCACCAGGGTGGAGACCAGGGCGGTGAGCAGCAGCGTCCTGATGTTACGCGGCCGGTCCCGGCCCCAGCGCACTAAAGGCCCCACCCCCAGCAGCAGGGCAAAGGGGACCATCAGCCAGGTGAACATGGTGTTAAAGAACGGCTCCCCCACCGAAATGCTGCCCAGCCCCAGCTGTTTGTGCACCAGCGGCAGCAGGGTGCCCAGCAGTACCACCAGCATGGCGGCCATCAGCAGGACGTTGTTGCCGAGCAGCAGCGACTCGCGCGACCACAGCGCGTTGTTCACCCGCGAACGCACCCTGTGCCCGCGCACGGCGAACAGCAGCAGCGAGCCGCCGGTGACCAGCACCATAAAGGCGAGGATAAACATCCCGCGCGCCGGGTCGGAGGCGAAGGCGTGTACCGACACCAGCACCCCGGAGCGCACCAGGAAGGTGCCCAGCAGGCACAGCGAGAAGGCGCAGATGGACAGCAGCAGCGTCCACGCCTTGAAGCCGGCGCGCTGTTCCGTGACCGCCAGCGAGTGCAGCAGGGCGGTACCCGCCAGCCACGGCATAAAGGAGGCGTTCTCCACCGGGTCCCAGAACCACCAGCCGCCCCAGCCCAGCTCGTAGTAGGCCCACGCCGAGCCGAGCACAATGCCCAGCGTCAGGAACACCCACGCCGCCAGCGTCCACGGGCGGGCAAAACGGGTGAACGCGCTGTCCAGACGCCCGCTCAGCAGCGCGGCGATGGCGAAGGCGAAGGCCACCGAGAAGCCGACATAGCCCATGTACAGCAGCGGCGGGTGGAAAATCAGCCCCGGGTCCTGCAGCAGCGGGTTCAGGTCACGCCCCTCCACCGGAAAGGCCGGCAGCGTGCGGGCGAACGGGCCGGAGGTGAACAGGATGAACGCCAGAAAACCGGCGCAGACCATCCCCATCACCGCCAGCACCCGGGCGACGATATCCGCCGGCACCGGCCGGCTGAACACCGCCACCGCCAGGGTCCAGCCGCTCATCAGCAGCACCCACAGCAGCAGCGAGCCCTCGTGCGCCCCCCAGGTGGCGGCCACCCGGTACCACACCGGCAGCTGCGTGTTCGAGTTGCCGGCGACATAGGCCACGGTGAAGTCGTTAACCACAAAGGCGTGCACCAGCACGAAAAACGCGCCCGCCACGCAGATAAACAGCAGCCAGGCGAACACCCCGGCCGACGCCATCATCCGCGCGTCGCCGCGCGCCACGCCCCACAGCGGGTAAACGGACAGCAGCAGCGCCACGCCGAGCGCCAGGCACAGCAGCGCGTGGCCGTATTCAGGCATCATGATGAGGTGTCCTTATCAGCGCGTTGCGGGCGGCGGTGGTTTTCCTGCATCGCCTTTTCCACTTCCGGCGGGGTGTAGTTCTCGTCATGTTTGGCCAGCACCTCGTGCGCCAGGACGTGGCTGCCCTTCTCCAGGGTGCCCTGCACCACCACCCCCTGTCCCTCGCGGAACAGGTCCGGCAGTATCCCCTCATAGCTCACCGTCACCGACCCTTCGGCGTCGTAGAGGCTGAAGTTCACCTTCAGCGAGTCCGGGTCGCGCCTGACGCTGCCGGGCATCACCATCCCGCCGACGCGCAGGCGCTGGCCCACCGCCGGCAGCTGCTGCGTCTCGCGCTTGCCGTAGAGGATTTCGCCTGGGGTATAGAACAGGTCGATATTCGCGCGCAGCGCGTACAGGACCAGGGCGGTGGTCAGCGCCAGGCCCGCCAGCACCGCGCAGACCACCCATAGCCGGTTTTTACGTCGCAGGTTCACGCGGCCTCCTGTTGCGCCTGTGCGGCGCGCATCCGCGCCTCGCGCGCCCGCTGCTGCGCCACGCCGCGCAGAATGGCCCGGCGCTGCAGCACCGTGTGCAGCGCCAGCAGCGCCAGCGGCGCCACGGTCATCGCCACCGCCAGCCAGACAAAAAAGGCGTACCCGCCCATGGCGAAAAAATCGCTCCACGATGAAAATGCCGGACTCACCGGTGCCCCCTTTTCAGTATCAGTTCGCTCACCCACGGGCGGCGTTTTTCCATCAGTAAAATCAGGTTGCGCATCCGCATCAGCGAAAGCGTCATAAAAAGCAGCAGGAAGCCGGCGATGGCCCAGCGCAGCGGCGAGCGCATCGCCGGGTCGATACTCTGCTGCATCCGCGTCGAGCCCTGGTGCAGGGTGTTCCACCACTCGACGGAATAGTGGATAACCGGCAGGTTCACCACGCCGACCAGCACCAGAATGCCCGCCGCGCGCCCGGCCATTTTACGGTCGTCAAAGGCGTGCCACAGGGCGATGACCCCGGCGTAAAGAAACAGCAGCACCAGCTCCGAGGTCAGGCGCGCGTCCCACACCCACCAGGTGCCCCACATCGGTTTACCCCACGCCGCGCCGGTGACCAGCGCGATGAAGGTGTACACCGCCCCCACCGGCGCCATCGCCGCGACGGCAAGGCTGGCCATTTTCATCTGCCAGACCAGCCCGGTGAACGCCGCCACCGCCATCGCCGCATAGATACCCATCGACCAGATGGCCGCCGGGACATGCAGGTACATAATGCGGTAGCTCTCCCCCTGCTGGTAGTCCGCCGGGGCGAAACCAAAGCCCCGGACCCAGCCGGTGGCCAGCGCGATGATGCCGGCTGCCGCCAGCCACGGCACAAGCCTGCCGCAAATCTGATACAGCCGGGGCGGCGCCGCCAGCTGATGAAGGGTTTTCCACATAGTCGTCACCTGACCTCCTGAAACCAGTAAAATGTCCGTCGTGCCGGGGCGCTACTGCGTACTGATGCGCAGCGCCGCCGCGGTGGCGAACGGGCTTAACGTCGCGCTGCCCGCCAGCAGCGCCCCCAGCACCGCCAGATAGCCGTCAACGGGTAAATGCATCAATGCCGCGTCCATCGCCGCGGTGGCGAAAATCAGCACCGGGACACTCAGCGGCAGCACCAGAATGCCCAGCAGGACGCCGCCGCGCCGCAGCCCGGCCGTCAGCGCGACGCCCGGCGCGGCGAGAAACCCCAGCGCCGGCGTGCCGAGCAGCAGCGTCAGCGCCATGATTTTCCAGCCGTACACGTCCATCCCCAGCAGCAGCGCCACCAGCGGGGAGAGCATCATCAGCGGCAGGCCGGTCACCGCCCAGTGCGCCAGCACCTTCGCCAGCACCACCGCCGGCAGCGGCACCGGCAGCAGCATCAGCTGCTCCAGGCTGCCGTCCTGCAGGTCGTCGCGAAACAGCCGCTCCAGCGCCAGCAGCGAGGCCAGCAGCGCCGCCACCTGGATGATGCCCGGCGCGATACGCGCCAGCAGCTGCGGCTGCGGCCCGACGCTTAACGGAAACAGGGTGATGACCATCAGGAAGAACCACAGCGGGCCGGCGATGTCCGCGCCGTGGCGGAACGCCACGCGCAGTTCGAGACAGAAGACACGCCACATCACAGCCCGGCCCCCCCGCCGGTCAGCGCCAGGCGGCGGACGGTGTCCGCGGCCCCCGGCAGCGGCTGGTGGGTGGTGAGAATGACCATCCCGCCCTGCGCCGTGTGCGCCGCCATCCGCCGGGTGAGGCGCGCCACGCCGTTAACGTCAATGGCGGTGAACGGCTCGTCGAGCACCCACAGCGCGGCGCGGGTCAGCCACAGGCGGGCCAGCGCCACCCGGCGCTGCTGCCCGGCCGAGAGCTGAGCGACCGGCACGTCCTCAAATCCCGCCAGCCCGGCCTGCGCCAGCGCCTCCGGGAGACGCGCGCCGTCGCCGGGGTGGAAGAAGTGCAGGTTCTCCCGCGCCGTCAGGCGGGTTTTAATCCCCGGCTGGTGCCCTATCCACAGCAGGCTGCGATGGAAGCTGTCGCGCACGCGGCGCAGGGGCTCGCCCTGCCAGTACACCTCCCCGCCGTCCGGGCGCGCCAGCCCGGTCAGCAGGCGCAGCAGGGTGGTTTTTCCGGCGCCGTTGCCGCCGGTGACCTGCACCCACTCCCCGGCGTCCACGGTGAACGACAGCCCGCGAAACAGCGTCCTCTCGTCCCG
>NZ_SNMT01000050.1:0-6991 GCF_013350575.1 Salmonella sp. SG203 | reverse complement strand
TTTCCGGTTTGTTTTTGGTTTATATGAATCATCCCACTGGCTGGTGGTGATGGTGAATATCCTTATCTGCGCCGCTGTGCTGTGGGCTCGCGGTAATGTGGCGCGTCTGGTTGATGCTCTGAGGCACTGATGAATCAACAACAATTTCAGCAGGCGGCTGGTATTAGCGCCGGGCTTTCTGCGCGCTGGTATCCGTATATTACGGCGGCAATGAGCGAATTCGGTATCACTGCGCCACTGGATCAGGCCATGTTTATTGCACAAGCGGGACATGAATCAGCAGGATTTACTGTTCTGAAGGAAAGCTTCAATTATTCAGTGGAGGCGCTGAAGAAGACGTTTGGTAAACGCCTGACGCCGTATCAGTGCGAAATGCTGGGGCGTATTGATGGTCGCCAGGTTGCCCACCAGCCACAAATAGCCAATCTGGTTTACGGTGGCCGCATGGGTAACAAAGACGCCGGAGATGGCTGGAAGTATCGCGGGCGTGGGCTTATCCAGATTACCGGGCTGGAGAATTACACCAGATGTGGCGTTGCCCTGAAACTGGATCTGGTGGCGAATCCGGGACAGCTTGAACTGGAACGTCATGCCGCCCGATCCGCAGCGTGGTTTTTTGTGACTAAAGGGTGTCTGAAATATTCCGGCGACCTGGTACGTGTTACGCAGATCATCAACGGAGGGCAGAACGGCTTCGGCGATCGGCGAGAGCGCTTTGAGAAAGCAAAATCGGTGCTGGTATGAATCTGTTATCTGCTCTTCTGAAAAGATACTGGTTGCAGCTGGCGTTTATTTTGCTGATGGCTGGTGCGTTTATCGCCGGTAATGTCTGGAGTGACAGGGGCTGGCAAAAAAAATGGGCAGATCGCGACAGCGCTGAATCCTCTCAGGAAGTCAACGCCCAGACCGCCGCCCGTATTATTGAACAGGGCCGCATTATTGCCCGTGATGAGGCTGTGAAAGATGCACAAGCGCAAGCCGCTAAATCTGCTGCCACTGCTGCTGGCCTGTCTGCCACTGTTAGCCAGCTGCGTACCGAAGCAAAAAAACTTGCCACCCGCCTGGACGCCGCAAAGCACACCGCAAATCTTGCCGCTGCCGTCAGAAGCAAAACAGCCGGAGCCGACGCCACAGTGCTCGCCGACATGTTCGGAAGCCTTGCAGAAGAAGCTCAATATTATGCTGAGCGATCTGACGAAAGCTACCGCGCAGGAATGACGTGTGAGCGCATTTACAACTCGGTGAGAGAGTCAACCAACAATCCCATAGCTCCGCACTAGCGGGGCTTTTTGTTGTAACAAGAAGACGAAGAAGGAAATACTATGTTTACAGTTAAAACCATCATCAACGGTGTTACGCATATTTGTGAGCAGCCATCCATCTCGATAGCCAGGGCCGGTTCTGAAACGTTCGCAGATACTTTAAAACTTACTCATAACTCAGCCAGCCCGGACTTCGCATACTGGCTCCCGGCTATCTATGAAGATCCAGAAATGACCAAAGCGCTGCAGGAGGAAGAACTGGTTATTAGTGACCGTACTGATGTGCTGGATACTGATGCTATTGCTATCATTATTGAGGAATATCCGAGTGAAAATTTCCCCGGCGCGGGTGATGGCTGCCGTTACCAGTTCATCTATCCTGGCGACCAGGTTTACGTGATGAACTCTCACGGCTCGACCATCGAAACAGTGAAGTAGCCATTACAAAGCCTATCTACGGGTGGGCTTGATAAAGGCCTGTGGTGGACATATATACAAGTTGTGGTATGTAACCACTCATTTTGGGTAATAACTATGAATCAGGCTATTGAGCAAATTATTCACAGCTCTTTGAATAAAAACGAGCCAGGCGCTGGCGTTGGTTCTTCAGTTACAGCTAATGATATCATTGAAGGGGTAAGACCCTACTACCAAGCAGCGAGTGGGGCGGAGAAACTGTCTATTGTCGAAAGGCTAAACAAACTAAAAGTAGAGCCTGGTGTCCCGATCCCATCTAATATCGAACAGCTATTAAGTAATTGATAACAAGCCGCCTCCGGGCGGTTTTTATTGCCATCACAAATGCCACCTTCGGGTGGCTTTTTTAATGGCTTTAACCATAGGACAGCAACATGGCAAAACCGGACTGGGAGGCCATCGAGACGGCATACCGGGCCGGAATTATGAGCCTTCGCGACATAGGGGCGCTGTACGGCGTAACGGAAGGGGCGATAAGGAAGAAAGCAAAGAAGCTGGAGTGGGTACGCAAAAATAGTACGCAGGTACGCAAAAATGGTACGCAAAAAAACACGGTGCGTACCACGAGGAGGCCTGCCAGCTCCGGCGCAGTGCAAAAGCATTCGCGGCCAGAATCCGGACCTCCCGCAGATACGAAACCCGAAGCGGTACGCAAAAAGGTTGTCACTAATCATCCTCCTTTTCAGCCTGGTAATCAGTATGCACTGAAACATGGCGGTTACGCCCGGCGCCTTCTACTGAAAGATGAAGTTGTTGAGGATGCCAGAGCGCTGACGCTTGAAGATGAGCTCTTTCGGCTGCGGGCGAATAACCTGATGGCCGCCGAGAACATTGGTCGCTGGTTCACCCTGCTGGAGGATGCGGAGGAAGAGCAGCAGCGCAAAATTCTGATGGATAACATCAGCGCTGCCGAAAAGGCGATGATGCGTAACACCGTGCGCATTGAATCCATCGTTGGAACGCTGGCGACCGTTAGCAAAATACACGCCGACACTGATTATCGTTTGGCGGCTACTGATAAGGTATCTCTCGAGGCTGACAGGCTGCGACGTGATGCTGGTATTGATGATGGTAACGGAGAACGTGACCTGAATGACTTCTACGCCGATATCCAGACCGACGCTTAATCCGGCCCTGAGAAACTTCTGGACCACGCAGGCGCGAAATAAAGTGCTCTATGGCGGGCGGTCATCGTCAAAATCATGGGATGCAGCCGGATTTGCAATATTCTTGGCAAATAAATACAGCCTGCGTTTTTGCTGCGCTCGCCAGATCCAGAACAAAATTGAAGAATCGGTTTACACGCTTCTCAAAATTCAGATAGACCGGTTTGGCCTGCGGCATCGTTTCCGCATTCTGAACAACAAAATCATTAACCGGGTTACCGGCTCGGAATTTGTTTTTTATGGGTTATGGCGCAACATCGAAGAAATTAAGTCACTGGAGGGGATCGATGTGTTGTGGCTGGAAGAAGCCCATGCACTGACGGAATATCAATGGAAAATACTGGAGCCGACAATCCGTAAAGAGGGTTCAGAGTGTTGGTTTATTTTTAACCCTGGACTGGTCACCGATTTCGTGTGGCGTAACTTTGTGGTCGATCCGCCAGAAGATACGCTGATTCGCAAAATCAACTACGACGAGAATCCATTCCTTTCAGATACCATGCTGAAGGTTATCGATGCGGCAAGGCGTCGTGACCCGGAAGGGTTTGTGCATGTTTATGAGGGCGTACCAGAGTCTGATGATGATGCGGCAATTATTAAGCTTTCGTGGATTGAAGCGGCTGTTGACGCGCATAAGGTTCTGGATTTCGGTCCTGAAGGACGTAAGCGCATCGGTTTCGATGTCGCCGACAGTGGCGCGGATAAGTGCGCCAACGTCTACCGTTATGGCTCAGTTATCTACTGGGCCGATGAATGGAAGGCCAAAGAGGACGAGTTGCTGAAGAGTTGCCAGCGCACTTACCAGGCTGCAATGGAGCGCGATGCAGATATCGTTTACGACTCAATCGGTGTTGGCGCGTCGGCGGGCGCAAAGTTCTCGGAAATTAACGATGACCGGAAGCGTGAGAACGCATACGCGCGACGTGTGAATTACCAGCGGTTTAACGCCGGTGCAGGTGTGCATGAGCCAGATGACGAATACAACGGCATCCCCAACAAAGACTTTTTCGCAAATCTTAAGGCGCAGGCGTGGTGGCTGGTGGCTGACCGTTTCCGTAATACCTTTAACGCCGTGAACGCGGTGAAAAATGGAGAGGCGGGAGAGACATTCAGCGTCGATGAGTTAATCAGTATTGATTCCTCATGCCCTCTGTTGGAAAAGCTCAAGCTGGAACTCACCACGCCACACCGCGATTTTGACCGTAACGGTCGTGTAATGGTGGAAACCAAAAAGGAACTGGCGAAACGTGATGTTCCATCGCCGAACGTAGCTGATGCCTTCATTATGTCCTTTGCCCCGACGGTAATGCCTATCGTAATTTCTGATGATTTTATGGAGTGGATTTGATGTGGCTTTTTAAACGTAAAAAAACGGTGACACCGCCAGAAAGTCCGCCTGAACCACATCCGATGACGATCAGCGATGAGGTGGTTGCTGAGGCCGGACAAAAACCGCAGCGTGAATTTGTTCGCTATGAGCCACCGCCGGGAGTCATTCCCGAAGACATGCGCAATGCTGTACTGGCAATGGACTCGACTCCCTACGATACACTGAACAGCCAGTATCCTGATTTTGTGTACGGAGGATTTCCGGGCTATCCGTATCTGGCACTTCAGGCGCAGTTACCAGAGTACCGGCGCATGGTCAGTGTGATTGCCGAGGAGATGACCCGCAAATGGATAAAGGTTAAGGCGGTCGGGGTAGGGGACGACAGCCGCGCGCCGCGCATAGCGCAGCTTACTGATGCACTGGAGCGCTATAACGTACGGGATGCCTTCAGGCTGGCGGTGGAGCATGACGGCTTTTTCGGGCGAGGGCAAATTTATATCGATGTGCGTTCGCCATCGGGTATGTCGGCCTGGACTGACCCGGCGGAGCTGGAGTCCAGGCTGTTTATTTCCGACAAAAAAATCCCGAAAGGTTCCCTGCTGGGGCTTCGTATTATTGAACCCGTCTGGACGTATCCGGGTATGTATAACGCGGATAATCCGCTGAGTGATGATTTTTACCGTCCGTCCGAATGGTACGTAATGGGAAAAACGGTTCACGCCAGCCGCATGATTGATCTGATTTCTCGCCCGGTTCCGGACATGCTGAAGCCGGCCTATAACTTTGGCGGCCTGTCACTGGTTCAGATTGCCGAACCTTACGTCAATAACTGGCTGCGTACACGCGACAGCGTGGGCGATATGTTGCATTCGTTTTCGCTGAGCGGGATCATGACGGACATGAGCCAGGCGTTAACGGGGAAAAGGGACCCGAATTACGCAAAACGCGCGGAGCTGTTTAACCGTACCCGTGATAACCGCGGGTTGTTGATACTGGACAAAACGAAAGAAGAGTTTTTCCAGTTCAACACCCCTCTGAGCGGCCTCGACACCCTTCAGGCGCAGGCACAGGAACACATGTTCTTTGTCAGTGCCATACCGTCAGTAAAGTTCGCCGGGCTGAGTCCTACGGGACTGAACGCGTCGAGTGAGGGTGAAATCCGTGTGTTTTACGACACCATCGCTGCACTTGCCACTCGCCTTCTGAAGAAACCGCTGAAAAAGGTACTGGATATTATTCAGTTGTCTGAGTTCGGCGATATCGATCCTGATATCACTTTTGAATTTGAACCCCTGCATGAACTGACGCGCGAGCAACTGGCGAATATCCGTAAAACTGAAGCGGAAACAGATCAGATTTACGAGAGCGCCGGAGCGGTGACCAATAACGAGGTACGCGAACGGCTGGCTACTGCACCGGACAGCCCGTACAGCGGTATTGACCTGAGCGGAGAAATCGAAATTGACGACACCGAAGAAAATCCGCCGCAAGACCCGAACGCAGACCCTGAGACGGATTTCACCCAACGCGGGGATTGAGGCCTGGTACCGCAGACAACTGGATAATGCCGTCAGTGAGATGCACAACAGCGTGCTTTACTGGCTGCGGGCTGAGTACCGTAAAACAGACCTCGCGCAGGATGCGTCCCCCGTTAACCTGATGCGTGGAGCCATGCAACAACTTGCCAGGCGCTGGCAGAAAAGGTTTGACGAAATGGCCCTGCGGCTGGCGAGGCGGTTTGCCGGTGATGTTCTGAAAAACAGCGATGCGTCACTGTCCACTGCGCTCCGTGATGCCGGGTTTACGGTTCCTTTCCGTATGACAGCGGAGATGAACACCGCACTTCAGGCCAGCATCACGGAGAATGTGAACCTCATTCGCTCCATCCCGCAGCAACATCTCACCCAGGTGGAAACACTGGTCATGCAGTCTGTTAGCCGGGGGCGTGACCTGAAAACTCTGACCGATGAACTGGAAAAACGCTACGGCATCACACGACGGCGTGCGGCGCTGATTGCCCGCGACCAGAACAATAAAGCGACCTCGGTAATGCAGTCGGCCAGACAACGCTCGGTGGGCATCACTGAAGGTATCTGGCGGCATTCCCGCGCGGGTAAAACATGGCGCCCGTCGCATGTGAAGGCGAACGGTAAACGGTTTGATCTGCGAAAGGGGATGTTTCTGGATGGTAAGTGGGTACTGCCGGGCGAAGAAATCAACTGCAAGTGCGGCTGGGAGGCCGTTATTCCCGGACTGGAGAAAAGATGATTATTACCGAAATGCTGGCGTTTGACCGGGCATCGGTAAGGCAGTTCGATAAAGTAGGTCGCCTCCAGATTGAGCGCAGTAATCTCAGCAAGGCTAACGTCTGCGGTTATTTCGGGCATGAAATACCGGGGGCGGAAGCGCTGGGACTCGACCCTCAAAAACTTTATCAGCTTTACCGTGACCCCGATGAACTGCGCAAGGCAGTTTCAACCTTCAACAATATTCCCGTCCTGTGCCGACACAAACCCGATTATCCGGGCGCGCCCGCGCGCGAGTACCGGGTGGGGACGACTCATGCCAACGGCGAGTTTGACGGTACCTATCTGGTTAACGGCATGTCCATCTGGGACAACTCCGCCATCGCGGGGATAGAAACGGATGAACAACGGGAAATCTCATCGTCATATGCCTATGTGGCAGATATGACGCCGGGAACCACCCCCGACGGTGAACCGTATGACGGCGTTATGCGGAATATCGTGGGAAAT
>NZ_SNMT01000049.1:0-7460 GCF_013350575.1 Salmonella sp. SG203 | reverse complement strand
AGGGTTTACCTGGTTAACGATATACAGCAACTGATCGTTTTTATCCGCGATAATGGCACTTTCGCTTGATGCAAGCTGCCCCTGCGGACTGCTCAGACTGGTACTCATTGCACCGCCCAGCGCACCAGAAAAATCGCTGAGCCTGCCGCTCAGAATATCCGCTTCATCCGGCACGTTCAGCCCGCTGTCCGTAATACGCACAGCGGGTACTGCGGTAGAAAAAGATTTATTTTCACTCATAGCAGTACCGTAAAAATGTCGTTATTGGTATCTGTAATGCGCAGCACTCCCGTTACTGTCCGGGCTTTATCCACAGTGACCTGGCAAATTGCGGCGCTCACGGTCGGCAGTTTAAGTGCTTCCTGTTGCAGGGTGGCATTCACCAGTTGTGTGCCGGGCCAGTGTCCGAGGATGCGTGACCAGTAAGGTATGCCGGACGTTGAGTCGTACCAGCACTCCCCCAGAAAGGTACTGCACGCACACGCCACATCCTGGGCTACCGCATGGGGATTATCAGTAATGGCAAAATTACCGGTATCATCCAGCAGGATGTCCCATGTCCCGGTGTCGAGAAGAAGCGATCGTGACTGCATATTTTCTCCTGTTTACTGCGGTCCCTGCGTGGTCGAACCGCCGGACTTAACACCACTGTGAACATGGTGTCCAAAATCAATACCGCCAATCTGCGCGCCACCGGAAAGCTCAGACTGTCCGGTAACATTAAGCCCCTGGCTGACGGCTGCATCCCCGTTAAGCGCGATTTTTGGCGAGTTAACAGTGAAACTTTTCGAGGCGTTCACGATGCCTTCCGGCGCAGAAATCTCCACTTTCCAGGGGGAAATAACCCGTATCTGGTTGTCAGCAAATTCCACGAACTGTACGGGCGCACCGTTAAGCACACCACCAAACCAGATGGCATCGGCGTAGTTATGAGTGCGTTTTGATCCCGGCATCGCGGCCTGACGCGTGGCTTTTACCGCACTGATATCCCGGTCGCAGATGCCGAGGAAACCAATATCGCCCACATGTGGCGGCATAATCACCGCATTGCTGCCCCCCTGTAGCCGCCATACGGGAAGGTTATAAATCACCTCATGCTCAACCGGGGAACCGTCTGCTGCAACGCCCATTACCATCGGTCGGACATCAATAAACTCCCCCTCCACCGCCACTACCTGCCCCAGAGTGATAAATACGTGTTTCCCGAGAAACTGCCGCAGCATAAAGTCCTGCGCATTGATTTCACTGTTTACGTCCGTCGGATTACTGAGTGGTTGTGCCATTATCGTTAAGCCTTGTCATGGTACAGTTGGAGCTCCACGGACCGCCCACGGTTCGCGAGGTAATGGTGTGTATCACTCCGGTTAACTGGTAATCGCCTGTCACGTTAGGTAGTGACGATTCCAGATGGACCCGCCGACCGAAGAAAAGATCGGGGCAGAATGTCGTGGTGGCGCTGAGGCCGGTCATGGTATAGACCGGATATCCAATAAGCCCATGGTCCGGCGAAATATGCACAGCCGGAATATCCAGGGCTTTGTCCTTCGGCCAGATGGTGACTTTCTCCGCGTCCCCCAGATCGATGTTAATATCGGCGGCTGAAGCGGCATCCAGCATTTGTTGTACAAGGTTTCCGGAAAAGTGTGGATTCGACAGGCTGCGACTGACACCCTGATTTTCAAATTTCAGCCCGGCAGATGACGCCAGAGCACGGATGATATCTGCAACAGGCACATCACCTTTCGCGCTGAAATCGGCCGCTGTCTGATTACGCAGGTTGAAACTAACCTGCCCGGTCAGAATAAGGGGTATATCCGGCGCCTGGTTGTAGTCCGCATACGCATCGGTAATATCTCCCTCGAAAATAAGCCGACCACCAGCCCGTACCCGCATTTCATTGGCCGTACTTTGAGCGGGTCGCCACACGCCCCGATAACTCAGGTCGGCCATATGCGCCGGAGACAACCCCCAGATATACAGGGTTATCTGCGTTCCGGCAGTTCCGCCATATACCGTGACAGTGGCAAAACATTTAGCTCCTGAAACAGTCAGAATATTGCCCTTACCATTGTCGAACGTCCGCCCGTCTGACAGGGTGAACTCCACGGTAATGTCACGCTGGACATAGCTCATCAGAATGCCTCCGGGAATCCCCGCCCTTCAGGGCGGGGAGCAGTCAAGTCAGCTCCTCAGGCGACAGCCAGTAGAGCCGGTACCGTGAACCAAGCCCCCGCCAGTCGGGATCGTGGTTCCCCTCCGTGTCGGAAAAAAACAGATCGCCCTGAAACGGCAGGTATCCGTACCGGACAATCCGGTTATTGTTCAGGCACAGCACGCCATACAGGCACGGTTCACCGTTAACGGTGATATCGATATACATCCCCGTAGTCCGCTGATTCAGGCGAATGGTGCAGACCTGAGCACCCAGTGTCACCGTAAACTGCTGGGCTTTGACGGGAGATAAAACAATTTCCAGCATCAGGTGATCCCCCTGTTCGTGACGCTTCGTCTGTCAGCGTCTGACGGTTGTGTCACTGACGCCGTAACTGGCTGCGTTTTAACCGATGCTGCCCCTTTTGCTTTATCGTTGTCCGTGGGAGACTGGTTATCCGTACTTCCCACTGACACCTCTCCTGTATTCATTACCGCCTGGAATACTGCGCTGACCGTCAGTAATGTCGGTCCATTATTACTTCGCGTTCGGTAGTCGTATTTCACCAGGTCGTAGGATGTCCATGTCTTGTCTGGCGTCTCAATATCGTAAAGTCCTGCTGTGGTACGCATCATTTCAAGCGTTTCCAGCACATTCGATCGCGAGGTGGTGGAAAAATTTGTCAGGTTCGGGACAGCCCCGGAAAATGCCGTCCCCCCCTCTACAGTGAAAGTTACATGCAGTTCCGGTGGTCGCTGGATTTTATTAAAGGTGGTATAGGCTCCCTGTTCGACGGGGGCGGTGGAAACAGAAGCCTCCGCCCCCACCTCAACGACAACAAAAGAATCCGGGGAGAAAGGCTTCCCGCCCTTCTGGTGAACACCAGCCGGATCATTCCATGCGTAATAAATACCGAATGACGGTGCCAGTACACTGTTAATGAGTCCCAGGACACCGCCGCCACGAACGGCACTCAGTACGTTACTTTCATTGAGCGAAAAGTTATTCAGGGAAAGATTATCCAAAGAGAAATTCATCCTGTTACCCCGCTGGAATAAACTGAAACAAGCGCCGAATTCCTGATACGCCTACGCGCATCATCGGTAATGCCCTTCACATTGTCCGAGGTTGTAGTGACATTCAGCGTCCCGATATGCGTGGTTTCCGTTACGGTGGACTGAGATACAGGCGCCGGATGACGCGAGTGTACGGCCATTGCCGCCCCCGGATGGGGCAGATTCGCCAGAACGCGGGGAATATAGTTACGGGTCTCCTCCGGAGCAGCAGCCAGCCCCTTACGCTGAACATTTCCCTCACCCCAGTTGTATGCCGCCAGAGCCTTAGCCAGATCGCCATGAAAAAACCGCAGCAGGCCACCAAGTTTTCTCGCGGCGGCATCAGCGGATTTTGCAGGATCAAAGGCATCGTTTCCCCTCAGACCAAATTCCTTAGCCGTCTGCGGCATGAACTGAAACAGTCCCATCGCACCAGCGCGTGAGACGGCAAACTGATTACCACCGGATTCAGTGATCGCAACACTGCGCAGCAGTCCGGTCGGCAGGTTATATTTTGCCTCCAGTTGGGACAGTTTCGGTTGCAGCCAGCCTAACAGAGCCTCCCCGGCCTTCGTCGGACGCGGGCGGTTTTGCATGGCATTACCGAGTTTTTCCTGCGTCGCACGCATACCCTGTAGCCAGGATGCCCCGGAGGCTGCTCCCCTCCCGGTTGCCAGAGAAGCCTGAGTATCCAGCATTCCCTGCTGCCATACTGTAGGTGATTGTGCATGGGTGATGTTGCCAGGCTTTTCTCCGGCATCCAGTTTTGCCTGGTATTCCTCCATCTCTTTCTTATTGAAAAAGAAAGTCCCGTCTGAAGCCCAGAAAAAACCATGCGAATCCAGCCAGTCCTTATTCTTCCTGCCAACGATGGATGTCATTAACCCGTCAACAACCGGGTAAAGCGCCGTTATCGCAAAAAGAAGGCCGCCGGGACCGTTGAGGGCCTTAGTCAGCCCCAGTACCCATGACGCCACTTTCAGCCCGATCAGCGTAATAATGACATTCTGCCAGCCCCCCATTTCTCCGGCAGCCTTATTCACCAAGGAGGCCACTGACTCAACTTTATTCAGAAATGTGGTGATAAATTTGTTCACTTCCTCCGGATGTTGCTGCATCCAGTCACCGAGTTTCTCCAGCCATTTGCTGAATTCCGTGGCATACGGCATCAGTGCCGTACCTATAGTCAGACCAATTGTTGTCCATACCTGGTCCAGTTCTGCAAGGGCTTCCCGCAATTTGCGGGCTTTCCGGATTTTATCGTCGGAGACCTGCGAACGGGATGTAAAGTCATCCACATCCTGAAGAGCATGGCCTGAGCCAAGAAACTGCTGCCCGGCATAACTGAACCCCAGCGCATTACCGTAGGCTGTCTGTTCTGACTTTGTCAGTCGCGGAAAGGCAGACGCCAGCTTGCGCATGATGACTTCGGTACTGTCGGTATTTAAATCAACACTGACACCCGCACGGGCTGCAACCTGAAACAAATCCTGCAACACAGGATCAAAGGACTTTCCGGCTTTGAATGCGGCTTTTGCATCCGTAATCCGGGAAAACGCCCCGGTGATCTCGCCAGCGTCAGCGCCATTCGCCTGCCCTGCGCGTATCCAGCCGTCCAGATGTTTCGCTTTCATGCCAAAGGCATCGGAGGAAATTGACAGCCGGTTAAGATCACCGGCAAACCCCGTGACCAGGCTTTTAATTCCCCCCAGTGTCAGGGTGACGCCTGCCAGCGCCAGTATCTGAGTACGTATGCCGGAAAAAAACGTTGATGCCCGTTTACCTGCTGCCTCCATTCTCTTGGCGGTTTTTTCGGCCTTTTTTCCGGTATTCGCGATGGCATCACCGGTTCGCTTCCCCGCCTGTTCCATACTCGCGGCAGTTTTATCAGCGTCAGAGCCTGTTTTCTTCAGGGCCTTACCCGTGCGCTCACCGGCGGCTTCCGTCTCACGTGCAGCTTTATCCGCATCACTGCCTGTTTTCGCCAGGGCATTACTGGCCTGTTTTTGCCCCAGTTCGAAAACATCCGCCACCCGCTCCATTGCGGCGGTCAGTCGGTCCAGTGCAGCGTGCGCAGCCTGTTCCCCGGCAGTAAAGTCCTTACTTTCTATATCCAGTGCCAGAACCAGCTCATCAAGTACCGCTGCCATTCTGTGTCTCCTGCATCACACGTTCGTTATGGGCGTCCACCTGAATAATCTCAAGCAGATCCCATAAGTCCTGCACACCAAGTACGGAATCCAGTTCGACTTTTGAAGCCTTACCGGAGGAGATAACGGTCGCAATGGTGCGGGGAACGTTAACGTAATCCACCACCCCGAACGGTCTGTCGGGGCCGAGATAACGCGGGGGAATATCTAGCTGGCGGCGGGACTGAAAAAATCCACATGCAGTCTGAATACCTCCGCACGTAAATTAAGCCTGGTGGTGATTTCCTCTATATCGTCTTCAATAAGAGGTCGCCGTATACCACGATTTTTCGGATCGGGAACAAACTGTATACATTCCATCATTTCATCCAGCAGTGGACGGGCTTCTTCCGGCGGGATTTTTGACAACGCTTTCAGCCCTTCCAGCGCCAGCGCAGCCATCCCCATACTGCGAACATCATCCGGTAACTCCACGCCGCCACGCCCCATCGCCATAATGGCGCGCATCGCCCACCATTCCGCCTGCGAGGCAGACATTTCGGTAAGGTGAAATACCTTGCCGTTATCCCGCCCCTGACCATCAATAGTGATAAATTTCTCTTTACGGGCCATCAGTTAAAAACCTCCGGAGTGATAGTTTCCCACTCGATAACCGCCTGTCCTGGCTGCAATGTACGCGCCGCGTCAGGCAGCGCTTTCCATTGTTTGAGTACGCCATTTACGCAGGTATATTTACGGCCTATCGCCGGAAGCAGCACGACAGCATTACAACGGAATACAGCCCGGCTGGTCCGGGATGTGGTTGACCAGGTATCAAAAATATCCCGGCTGGGTGAGTCCGGCATGATGTGAAACGTCTGGATAATGTTGCTGTACACAAATCCCGCAGACAGTTTACCGTCAATACCGCGGACGGTTTCCGCCAGTACCAGCGGATCGGTGCCATAAACGTTATCTGCGGCAAATCCCTGAAGTTGTACGCCGGAGGGATACAGGTTATTCACTGTCAGCGTGATAATGGCATCCGCCGCAGTGATGGTGTTGTTGTTACCTGACATTTACTGGACCTCCGTGGATGCAATAACAAGTTTCTGGATACTGCCGCCGTCACAGTACCAGAGCGTACAGGACGGGCTGCTACGTGTTGCCCGCAGAGAAGGCAGCATATCGCCGATATACAGGTAGTAGCCGGTGGCAAACAACGTTGAAGAAACATCCTCCTCCACAACATTGTTGATCTGCTTCTTCTGCGCCTCCGTCAGTGTCACCCCTTCACGGATACCGCCCCAGCGTTTGTACTGCTGGATAACGTCACTCATTGATGCCGCAACCAGCGCCCGCCCTTCATTGTTGTAGGGGATAGTCTGGTTTGACTTGAATAACGAGATCACAGCTCCCTGCAAATTGGCATTCAGCCAGATTTGCCCGCAGAAGCTGTCCAGCCATTTAAAATCGCCGGTAATGGTGCCATCCGCCCAGTAATCTTCCACCACACTGTTTTCCGCATATTTCCCATAGAAGTTGTAACCTGCGGCTATCAGTGCATCGTAATCGCTGCCACTGGTAACATCAGCGGCCAGACCTTCATACTCGCGGAACTTGAACGGCACGCGCCCCTCTGGTCGGACAAAATCAAGGCACGCCGCATACCCCAGTACCGCAGCCGCCCGGTTACCATCAGACGCGAAAACCGGTACAACAGCACTGTAGTTATTGACGGTGATTATCTGGTATGCGATATGACTGGTATCCCCTTTTACTTTGGCCTTACCAATGGTTGTCCATGCCACATAAAAGTAACGCTTGCCCTGCCCGTTTGCCCAGGCAGAAAACGCCAGGTGTTGCTCGTCAGTGACTTCAGATACTGTGGAAAATCCCGCCCATTGCTGGGAAGCGTCCTTAATGGCTACCATCGTGTCAGGTACATCAGATACAGGCGCGCCCTGGGATATCACCGCGCCCGTATTACTGGTCATCTTCAGGGGTTCCGCAGCCGATCCACTGCCGAACGTTATCGTGGTGCTCTCCGGTTTCGCCCCGGCGGCAGTAATGACGAAAGCATTCTGTGTGGTATCGAATACCACTGTTGCCACCGCCGCGGTC
>NZ_SNMT01000048.1:0-7893 GCF_013350575.1 Salmonella sp. SG203 | reverse complement strand
GACCGCGGCGGTGGCAACAGTGGTATTCGATACCACACAGAATGCTTTCGTCATTACTGCCGCCGGGGCGAAACCGGAGAGCACCACGATAACGTTCGGCAGTGGATCGGCAGCGGAACCCCTGAAGATGACCAGTAATACGGGCGCGGTGATATCCCAGGGCGCGCCGGTATCTGATGTACCTGACACGATGGCAGCCATTAAGGACGCGTCCCAGCAATGGGCGGGTTTTTCCACGGTATCTGAGGTCACTGACGAGCAACACCTGGCGTTTTCTGCCTGGGCAAACGGGCAGGGCAAGCGTTACTTTTACGTGGCATGGACAACCAGCGGTAAGGCCAAAGTAAAAGGGGATACCGGTCATATCGCTTACCAGATAATCACCGTCAATAACTACAGTGCTGTTGTACCGGTTTTCGCGTCTGATGGTAACCGGGCGGCGGCGGTGCTGGGGTATGCGGCGTGCCTTGATTTTGTCCGACCGGAGGGGCGCGTGCCGTTCAAGTTCCGCGAGTATGAAGGTCTGGCCGCTGATGTTACCAGTGGCAGCGATTACGATGCGCTGATCGCCGCAGGCTACAACTTCTACGGGAAATATGCGGAAAACAGCATCGTGGAAGATTACTGGGCGGATGGCACTATTACCGGTGATTTTAAATGGCTGGACAGCTTCTGTGGGCAAATCTGGCTGAATGCTAATTTGCAGGGAGCGGTAATTTCCCTGTTCAAATCAAACCAGACTATCCCCTACAACAATGAAGGGCGGGCGCTGGTTGCGGCATCAATGAGTGACGTTATCCAGCAGTACAAACGCTGGGGCGGTATCCGTGAGGGGGTGACACTGACGGAGGCGCAGAAGAAGCAGATCAACAATGTTGTGGGGGAGGATGTTTCTTCAACGTTGTTTGCCACCGGCTACTACCTGTATATCGGCGATATGCTTCCCTCTCTGCGGGCAACCCGTAGCAGCCCGTCCTGTACGCTCTGGTACTGTGACGGCGGCAGTATCCAGAAACTTGTTATTGCATCCACGGAGGTCCAGTAAATGTCAGGTAACAACAACACCATCACTGCGGCGGATGCCATTATCACGCTGACAGTGAATAACCTGTATCCCTCCGGCGTACAACTTCAGGGATTTGCAGCAGATAATGTTTATGGCACCGATCCGCTGGTACTGGCGGAAACCGTCCGCGGTATTGACGGTAAACTGTCTGCGGGATTTGTGTACAGTAACATTATCCAGACGTTTCATATCATGCCGGACTCACCCAGCCGGGATATTTTTGATACCTGGTCAACCACATCCCGGACCAGCCGGGCTGTATTCCGTTGTAATGCTGTCGTGCTGCTTCCGGCGATAGGTCGTAAATATACCTGCGTAAATGGCGTACTCAAACAATGGAAAGCGCTGCCTGACGCGGCGCGTACATTGCAGCCAGGACAGGCGGTTATCGAGTGGGAAACTATCACTCCGGAGGTTTTTAACTGATGGCCCGTAAAGAGAAATTTATCACTATTGATGGTCAGGGGCGGGATAAAGGCAAGGTATTTCACCTTACCGAAATGTCTGCCTCGCAGGCGGAATGGTGGGCGATGCGCGCCATTATGGCGATGGGGCGTGGCGGCGTGGATTTACCGGATGGTGTTCGCAGTATGGGGATGGCTGCGCTGGCGCTGGAAGGACTGAAAGCGTTGTCAAAAATCCCGCCGGAAGAAGCCCGTCCGCTGTTGGATGAAATGATGGAATGTATACAGTTTGTTCCCGATCCAAAAAATCGTAGTGTACGGCGACCTCTTATTGAAGACGATATAGAGGAAATCACCACCAGGCTTGATTTACGTGCGGAGGTATTCAGACTGCATGTGGATTTTTTCAGTCCCGCCGCCAGCTAGATATTCCCCCGCGTTATCTCGGCCCCGACAGACCGTTCGGGGTGGTGGATTACGTTAATGTTCCCCGCACCATTGCGACCGTTATCTCCTCCGGTAAGGCTTCAAAAGCCGAACTGGATTCCGTACTTGGTGTGCAGGACTTATGGGATCTGCTCGAGATTATTCAGGTGGACGCCCATAACGAACGTGTGATGCAGGAGACACTGAATGGCAGCGGTACTTGATGAGCTGGTTCTGGCACTGGATATAGAAAGTAAGGACTTTACCGCCGGGGAGCAGGCGGTACACGCTGCGCTGGACCGACTGACCGCCGCAATGGAGCGGGTGGCGGACGTTTTCGAACAGGGACAAAAACAGGCCAGCGATGCCCTGGCGAAAACAGGCAGCGATGCGGATAAAGCTGCGCGTGAGACGGAAGCCGCCGGTGAGCGCACAGGTAAGGCCCTGAAGAAAACAGGCGCTGACGCTGATAAAACCGCCGCAGGTATGGAGCAGGCGGGGAGGCGAACCAGTACTGCGATCACGAATACCGGCAAAAAGGCCGAAAAAACCGCGAAGGGAATGGAGCAGGCGGGCAAGCGGGCGTCAAAATTCTTTTCAGGTATACGTACCCAGATACTGGCGCTGGCAGGGGTCACCCTGACACTGGGCGGACTTAAAAGCCTGGTCACTGGCTTTGCCGGTGACCTCAACCAGTTGTCAATTTCCTCCGATGCCTTTGGCATGAAAGCGAAACATCTGGATGGCTGGAAGCGGGCCGGACAGGCGAACGGCGTAAGTGCGGAGGAAATAACCGGAGCGTTTTCGCGGATAAATGATGCCAAAGCGGCATTTAATTCAAATAAATCTTTTGACCCGGCATTACAGGAACTTTTTAACGTAGCCGCGCGTGCGGGTGTCAGAATAGACCTGGCGCATGAAAGTACCGAAGACATCATGCGCAAGCTGGCGGTTATTTTTCCGCGACTGACAAAGCCAGAACAAACTGCCTACGGCAACGCGCTGGGGTTCAGCTATGCCGGGCAGCAGTTTTTAGGCTCCGGTCATGCGCTGAAAGATGTTGATGAATTTTCTGCACGCTCACAGATCACGCCTGAACGTATTGCGCAGGCTCGCGAGCTGAGAAAGGCGCTTGTTGAACTCGATCAGACCTGGTCTAACATCGGCATGACGATTGGCACCGCGTTGATGCCGTATGCGCTGGAGTTCAGCCACTGGCTGGAGAAACTCGGTGACTGGATGCAGCAACATCCGGAAGAGGTGAACAAGTTCTTTACGGAGTTTACCGCTGATGTCGAGTGGCTTACCTCTAAGGTGAAGGAGCTTATTCCGCAGATTAATAACGTTGTTGATGATGTAGGGGGGTGGTCGAACGTACTTGAGATCCTCATTGGGTTACAGGTAGCGTCGTGGGTGTGGAAAGTTGTCGGTGCATTCAGGGCGCTGGGAATACTGAAGTTACCATTCTGGCTACTGGCGCTCCTTGAGTACGGTAAGTATGCCTACGAGGACAGGGAAAATATCAAAGACAGCGCGGAAAGTTCCTGGAGATACACGAAACGTAACATTGGCGACTTTTTGCGGGACCTGGGATTTGACACTGACCTGGGGAGAGAAAAAGGTACTGTTTTTGGCAACAATATCCAGCCTGATATTCCCGGAGCGGAGCCGGAACAGCACGCACAATCCGTTAAGCGCCCGCATCCAACGCTCGCGGGTGAAAGGTTGCTTAACCGACTGCAACCTGTACTTACGGGACTGGAAGAGAAATATAACCTGCCGCCCGGACTGCTGCGCAGCGTTGCGATCACCGAATCCGGGGGAGAACAATACGCCGTCTCACGCGCCGGAGCGATGGGGCCGTGGCAGTTCATGCCGAAGACGGCTAAGGAGTTTGGGCTAAACGGCTACGATGTCTTCGACCCAGAAAAAGCGGCTGATGCCGCCGCCAGAAAGCTTGGCGGTTTATTACAGTTCTTTCATGGCGATCTGGCTAAGGCCCTGGCGGCGTACAACTGGGGTGAAGGAAATGTACAGCGTAAGGGGCTTGCGGCTGCGCCTGAGGAGACCCGTAATTATGTTCCCCGCGTTCTGGCGAATCTGCCTCAGCCGGGCGCGGCAATGGCCGTACAGTCGCGTCATCCGGCTCCAGTATCGCAGTCCACGGTCACAGAAACCACGCATATCGGGACGCTGAATGTCACCACAGCCTCGGATAATGTGAAGGGCATTACCGATGATGCGCGTCGGCGCATCAGGAATTCGGCGCTTGTTTCGGCTTATTCCAGCGGGGTAACAGGATGAGTTTCTCTTTCGATAAGCTTCCGGTGGACAAATTTCTCCGGAAGAATCTGTCTTTCAATGAAGGTAACGTACTGAGTGCCATTCGTGGCGGCGGTGTGCTGGGGCTCATTAACAGCGTTCTGGCTCCGTCATTCGGCATTTACTACGCATCCGGAAAGGACCAGGGGAAACAACCTTTCACTCCGGATTCTTTTGTCGTCGTGGAGGTGGGGGCGGAAGCTACCGTTTCCACTGCCCCCGTGGAACAGGGGGCCTACTCCACCTTTAATAAAATTCAGCGACCGCCGGAGCTGCATGTGACTTTCACTGTGGAAGGCTGGACGGCGTTTTCAGGGGCCATCCCGAATCTGACAAATTTTTCCACCACCTCGCGGTCGAACGTGCTGGAAATACTGGAAAAGATGCGTACCACGGCGGGACTTTACGATATCGAGACGCCGGACAAGACCTGGACATCCTGCGACCTGGTGAAGTACGACTACCGTACGCGAAGTAATAACGGTCCGACACTACTGACGGTTACCGCGGTATTCCAGACAATACAGAAGACCGGAGAAGTGTCCGTGGGCAGTACGGATAAGAAGGCTCCCACGGACAACGACAAGGCGAAAGGCGAGGCAGCGGTGAAGACGCAGCAGGTTACGGCGTCGGTGACACAACCGTCAGACGCTGACAGACGAAGCGTCACGAACAGGGGGATCACCTGATGCTGGAAATTGTTTTATCTCCCGTCAAAGCCCAGCAGTTTACGGTGACACTGGGTGCTCAGGCCTGCACCATTCGCCTGAATCAGCGCACTACGGGGATGTATATCGATATCGCCGTTAACGGTGAACCGTGCCTGTATGGCGTGCTGTGCCTGAACAATAACCGGATTGTCCGGTACGGATACCTGCCGTTTCAGGGCGATCTGTTTTTCTCCGACACGGAGGGGAACCACGACCCCGACTGGCGGGGGCTTGGCGCACGGTACCGGCTCTACTGGCTGTCGCCTGAGGAACTGATATGAGCTATGTACAGCGTGACATTACCGTGGAGTTCACCCTGTCAGACGGGCGGACGTTCGACAATGGTAAGGGCAATATTCTGACTATTCCGGAGGCGAAGTGCTTTGCGACGGTAACGGTCTACGGCGGAACTGCCGGAACGCAGATAACCCTGTATATCTGGGGATTGTCTCCGGCGCATATGGCCGACCTGAGTTATCGGGGCGTGTGGCGACCCGCTCAAAGTACGGCAAATAGAATGCGGGTTCTGGCGGATGGTCGGCTTATTTTCGAGGGAGATATTACCGATGCGTATGCGGACTACAACCAGGCACCGGATATACCCCTTATTCTGACCGGGCAGGTTGGTTTCAACCTGCGTAATCAGACAGCGGCAGATTTCAGCGCGAAAGGTGATGTGCCGGTTGCAGATATTATCCGTGCGCTGGCGTCATCTGCCGGGCTGAAATTTGAAAATCAGGGCGTCAGTCGCAGCCTGTCTAATCCACACTTTTCCGGAAACATTGTACAACAAATGCTGGATGCCGCTTCAGCCGCCGATATTAACATCGACCTGGGGGACGCGGAGAAAGTCACCATCTGGCCGAAGGACAAAGACCTGGATATTCCGCCGTTGTATATTTCACCGGACCACGGGCTTATCGGATATCCGGTCTACACCATGACCGGCCTCAGCGCCACCACGATATTCTGCCCCGATCTCTTTATTGGCAGGCTGGCGCATCTTGAATCGTCACTGCCCAATGTGACAGGCGATTATAAGATCACAGGTGTGATACACACCATAACCTCCCGCACCGTGGGCGGTCCGTGGAGTTCCAACTGTACCATGATGAAGGCTGGGGAAAATGGCTCAACCACTCAGTAACCCGACAGACGTAAACAGTGAAATCAATGCGCAGGACTTTATGCTGCGGCAGTTTCTCGGACGTCATGCGTTTATCACCCTGGGACTGGTGGTAGCGGTGGAGGGGGAATTTATTGATGCCCGACCGATGGTAATGGGCGTTGCAGCGGATGGTTCCCCGGTTGAGCATGAGGTGATTTATAACCTCCCCGTATGGCGGTTACAGGGTGGTGGTAATGCTGTGATTATGCCGCCACATGTGGGGGATATCGGTTTTCTCGCCATCTGTGACCGGGATATCAGTGCGGTAAAAGCCACACGTCAGGCTGCGATGCCGGGATCAAAACGTGCTCATAACTACGCCGATGCTATCTGGCTTGGTGGTGTGCTCAACGGTTCGCCTGTTCAGTTTGTGGCGTTTGACGACAACCGGATACGGGTTGTTTCCCCCTGGAAAGTGGAGATATCCGCGCCGGAAGGCATCGTGAACGCCTCGAAAAGTTTCACTGTTAACTCGCCACAAATCGCGCTGAACGGCGATACCGCCGTCAGTAAGGGACTTAACGTTACCGGGCAGTCTGAGCTTTCCGGTGGCGCGCAGATTGGCGGTATTGATTTCGGAAACCATGTTCACAGTGGTGTTAAGTCCGGCGGTTCGACCACGCAGGGACCGCAATAGTCTATGCATCACTTTCGGTTTCGTGGTCTTTTACCTCAACATGCGTCGCCTTATCCAGTAAGGTGATGGTTTCATCCAGATCAAAGCCCTTAATCGTGATGCGGGTACCGTTTTTCAGCGTTACTTCAAAAGTTTTACCACGGTTTCGGGCTATGAAGTACCCTATGGCGGCACTCAGACAATTCATTGCCGCAGGTGATTTTATAATCTCCACAAGCAGGTTCACCCACTGAACCGGTTCGGCTGAATCAAATGCCAGGGTCGGGGGATGTTTATATCCGATACCCCATACATCAAACGCTTTCTCCATCTTTTCTAAATCCGAACGGGGAACCGAGAAAATGATATTGTCCATAGCATATGCCCCCTCAAAATGGCTCAGGATAAAAGAAGCCTTTAGTCTTATCACCGCGGGTTTTCTGATGCTGGCTGGCAGGCAGATTACCATCAACCATGTTATTGAACGCCAGCAGGTTATTGAGGCCCTGATGGGCGAATGCGTCAGAACGGGAAATGTGGAACCCACGCCAGAAAATCAGACTAACGATCAGAGATAGCGGGGTCAATATGCAGTCACGATCGCTTCTTCTCGACACCAGGACATGGGACATCCTGCTGGATGATACCGGAAATCTTGCCATTACTGATAATCCCCATGCGGTAGCACAGGATGTGGCGTGTGCGTGCAGTACCTTTCTGGGGGAGTGCTGGTACGACTCAACGTCTGGCATACCTTACTGGTCACGCATCCTCGGACACTGGCCCGGCACGCAACTGGTGAATGCCACCCTGCAACAGGAAGCACTTAAACTGCCGACCGTGAGTGCCGCAATTTGCCAGGTCACTGTTGATAAAGCCCGGACAGTAACGGGAGTGCTGCGTATTACAGATACCAATAACGACATTTTTACGGTACTGCTATGAGTGAAAATAAATCTTTTTCTACCGCAGTACCCGCTGTACGTATTACGGACAGCGGGCTGAACGTGCCGGATGAAGCGGATATTCTGAGCGGCAGGCTCAGCGATTTTTCCGGTGCGCTGGGCGGCGCAATGAGTACCAGTCTGAGCAGTCCGCAGGGGCAGCTTGCATCAAGCGAAAGTGCCATTATCGCGGATAAAAACGATCAGTTGCTGTATATCGTTAACCAGGTAAACCCT
>NZ_SNMT01000047.1:0-8426 GCF_013350575.1 Salmonella sp. SG203 | reverse complement strand
TTGCCAGACCGCAAGATGTTTTAACAAATCAAAAGGGGTTTTAATAACTGACTTAAAGCTGAAAGCTTTCCGGAACCCCCAGCCTAGCTGGGGGTTTTCCATAGACAAAAAGAACGGGTACTTTGGGTACCCGTTATCGATAAAGGCAACTAGTTATGTTTTATAGGTATGAGGTTATTTCACATCTTCGCCATACATTTATTTCATAACCAGATTATAAAAAACATTGATCTATTTCACAAATTCTTATATTCAGTATTCAAAGTAGATTATAATAACAAGAAATATCACAATAATAATTATTTCGAGCACAGGGGACTCTTTATAAATAGGGGACTGACGCCCATGAGCGCAGTGGAAGGAGGCTCAGATCATCCTTGCAGGCGTCACAATACGGTTATGTGATTATAATGATTGTTATAATCATTCGATGTTTGTTGTTATGTTATTGGTAAGATTTATTTGTTATGTATTCAGGTAACAGAAGTCAATATTGATTATTCGCTTTTGCTGAGTGTGTCCAGCGAACCTTCCCTGAGCTCCCCGACATTGTGGAGTATGATGTCAAAAGTACCAACCAAGATAACCACAATACAGACGACCTGAACTGCAGGTGTAAATAGACCCGTTTTAGTTCCATGCATTTTTTAGATCCCGGCCAAATAATGGTGCTGTCGGTATTCCTCCAGTGTCATATTGTTCAGTGATTCATGAGGGCGTTCATAGTTATATTCTGACACCCATCATTCAGCTTCAGCAGACAATAAATACGATGGATCCTTTTGTGATTCCACGGGTATCCTTGCCGCCGCAAAACCTGGAAAAGTTTTGGAAAACCGTATCGTGGGTATCGCTCTGCCACTGCCTGCAACGCGACAATAACAGGTTCGTCACGCGTTGTATCCGGACGGTAATGGTAAACCGTTCTACTCAGGTTCAGACTCCGGCAGGCCTGACGGATACTGAGTCCAAATGTCGTTATCAGATGAGTGACCAGCTCACGCTTAAAGGCTGGTTTTAAAGCTTTTTTTCGATAACGTCTTTCAGCGCCCGGTTCTCAAGGCTCAGGTCGGCAAACATCTGTTTGAGACGCCGGTTCTCGTCCTCAAGGTCCTTGATCTTTTTAATATCAGAAGCCTCCATGCCACCGTATCTGGACTTCCAGTTAATGGGATGGACTACCTCCTCCCGCTGCGGTTAACTGTACGAAATGTGTTCACCAGGAGAATCACCATGAATATCGTATTTCTGGGTATTGATCTGGCTAAAAATGTTTTTCAGCTCTGCGGGTTAAACCAGGCCGGCAAACCGGTTTATACGAAACGCACTGGCCGAAAAGAATTGCTCCAGACGCGGGCAAATATTCCTGCATGTCTGATTAGGATCGAAGCGTCCACCGGGGCATTTTACTGGCAGCGTGAGTTTGAGAAACTGGGGCACAAAGTAAAGGTCATCAGTCCTCAGTATGTAAAACCCTTTGTCCGCGGGCAAAAAAATGATGGTAATGATGCACAGGCCATCGCAGTGGCTCTGATGCAACCGACAATGCAGCGTATTGTCAATCACCGCACTGCTACAGTCTGTCAAATAAGAGGGCTGTTACTTGACCGGGGGATCCCCATTGGCAGTGCTGTCTCCAGAGCTCGCCGTGCTATTCCTCTTATCCTTGAAGATGCAGAAAACGGTCTAAGTTCCCGTATGCGCAGAACAATTGCCGAACTCTATGATCTCTTTAACGATCTCGGGCGTCGGATCCATTTTTTTGATAAGGAAATTGAAACAGTATTCAGGCAATCAGAAGCCTGTCAGCGTATCGCCAAAATTAAAGGCATTGGTCCTAAAACGGCCACGGCCGTTGTTGCTGCTATTGGCAAAGGAACTGAATTTAAGAATGGTCGCCACTTTACTACATGGCTGGGTCTGGTTCCACGCCAGCATTCGAGTGGCGACAGGCAGGTACTGATGAATATGACGAAAAAAGGCGACAAGCATCTGCGGACACTTTTTATTCATGGTGCCCGCGCTGTCGTCAGGGTTGCCACGAATAACAATGATGGTCATATGAATCAGTGGGTTAACCAGTTAAAGGAACGGCGCGGATTTAATAAAACGACCGTGGCGGTCGCTAACAAAAACGCGAGAATAATCTGGTCGATGCTGAGAAATGAGACCGAGTATCAGGTAGTGTGAAATTAATCCCCTGCCAGCAAAAGTTGCAGCGTACTGAGAAATGATGACAGGTTGCACCTGCACAATCGGAACCTGATTTTTATACTGGCCTCAGAGGCCGTCCAGTTGTTGAGGCGATTGTGTGCGGATTACCCATTTGGGCACAGATTTTCCTGATGCCGGATAGATGTAAGCAACAACCCAAAACCAGATTCAGTACTTGCAAAACGGAGGTAGTCCATAGATGTAGTAGGTGGCTTCAGAGATACCAGCCTCCCGGAGACATCTTTAACGGTTCGTCCGGCTTCAACCGACTTAATCACAGCGATGATCTGATTCTCAGTAAAACGGGCTTTACGCATCGCGATCTCCTTCGTTGGAAGATTGATTATGCCGGATGATCTCTAAATATGAATGGCACGATTATACGGGATACTTACAACTGGAACGTATCAAAATCGATTTCTGAGATCGTTTAGCGTGGTTTTTTACATCATTGACCGTCAAACCCCTTAAAGGACACAGCCTAATCTCCCCGGGTCCTCATCCTCCGTTGAGAGCCAGTTTCATCTCTGACCGCTGAAGGTACTCAATACTCCAGCGCACCGATTCTCCCAGCCCGTCACTTCTTGTCGCGATAAACAGCCGCGTGGCATGCTTATGCTCCTGCATGGCTTTTTTCACCAGTGTGCCGTTATTCAGCAGGGCTTTTACCATATGGTGCGGAATGTAGCCGATGCCGGTGTTCTGCTGGATCACCGCAATGGCGCTGTCAAAGTCCGGTACAAATAACGCTTTCTGACCGTCCAGTAGCCTGAATTGGTTGCACAATCAGTAGATCACAAAACTCTATGCCTGTCTTTTTTCACCCGCTCATTACTGGGGATTCCTCAGCGCCATCAAGCGGGTTTTGAATCGCCACGGATAATCTAGACACCTCCGAGCCGTTGATAATATTGGTTTTCATATTCAGCAGGTGGTATCTGATCACTCGAGCCATGCCGACGCCTGTATTTATAAAATATTTCTATATAATCAAAAACATCGCTGCGGGCATCTTCACGCGTTTTGTAGATCTTTTTGGCGATTCACTTAATGATTGAAAAGGGAAGTTGTCAGAGATAGATGCCGTTCAGTACTTCACCGTCCAGTAATGCCTGACGCCACCATCGCAGGGCCAAACCATCGCTGCTGTTGCGCCATGCCATATAGGCGATGTCTTTCTGGCGAAATGACAATACTGAGAGCTCCACTAGTTCCCCCTTCTCCAGCCATGGGAGAGCTATATGGCGTGGTAGGAAGCCGCAGCCCATTCCTGCGAGCAGTAACCTTACTTTACTATGAAAATTGTCTACGCGGATTTGAGGTTGCTCGTCCATCAAGTTAATGTTGATAGGGTGACATTTGTGTGCGCTGTCGCTGATCACTACCGCCCGATACAGACATATCTGTTCGTTGGTGAGCGGCTGTTCCTGTGAGGTTAGAGGATGGCAGGGAGCGACTACAAATACGTTATCTAATGTGCCCAACATTTTATAAGACCAGACTGCAGAGGTGGGAGGATCATTAATAGCGCCCAGCAGCAAATATGCGCCAGCCGAAACGCTGGAAGCAGTTCCTTATTACGCTATTGGTAATTTTCCCCAGTACTAACTTAGTACCGTGGGCGACGGGAATGCTATTACCGTCGCTGAAAGGTTATCTGCTATTGCATTTTATTAATGATGCATGCGTGGTTGCGCTGGTCGTCTGGCTCTGGATGCCTATTGTTACCCGCTTGTTCGCTGGCTGGCTGAAAAAAGCTTGATCCGGTTCTCAGGAGATTATTATGTCTCAAACTGCTACTCTGATACTGACACATGGGCAGATCCATACCCTAGATCGTACTGCGCCACTGGTAGAAACGGTGGCTATCGCCAATGGGAAGATCGTTGCTACCGGGTCTCACGACCAGATCATGAGCTACGCTACTGATGGTACACAGATTATTGATCTTAAAGGTCATACAGTTATTCCTGGGCTTAACGATTCCCACCTCCACCTGATTCGTGGTGGGCTGAACTATAATCTTGAACTGCGCTGGGAGGGAGTACCGTCCCTGGCGGATGCTTTAAGAATGCTCAAAGATCAGGCTGCGCGTACGCCGTCGCCGCAGTGGGTACGTGTGGTGGGGGGCTGGAGCGAATTCCAGTTTGCTGAACGCCGGATGCCTACCATTGAGGAATTGAATGAGGCTGTTCCGGACACGCCCGTGTTTGTTTTACACCTATATGACCGGGCGTTGCTCAACCGCGCGGCACTAAAGGCAGTGGGCTATACCAAGGATACGCCGGATCCTGTGGGAGGGGAAATTGTCCGTGACGCACGTGGTAACCCAACCGGGATGTTAGTGGCGAAACCAAACGCTATGATCCTTTACTCTACATTGGCGAAAGGACCGAAGCTGCCGTTAGAATTACAGGTTAACTCTACGCGTCAGTTTATGCGTGAATTGAACCGTCTCGGCTTAACCAGTGCGATCGACGCTGGTGGTGGTTTCCAGAATTATCCGGAGGATTACGAAGTTATCGAACAGTTGCATAGCAACAATCAGATGACGGTACGTATCGCCTACAACTTGTTTACTCAACGTCCTAAGCAGGAGTTGGACGACTTTGAACGCTGGACTGATATGCTAACACCGGGACAGGGCACAGATTTCTATCGCGCTAATGGTGCTGGTGAGATGCTGGTTTTTTCGGCTGCGGATTTTGAAGATTTCCTGCAGCCACGTCCAGACCAGCCTCAGGGGATGGAAGATGAGCTGGAGCGAGTGGTTCGCCATCTGGTTGAGCACCGATGGCCGTTTCGGTTACACGCCACATACGATGAATCTATCAGCCGGATGCTTGACGTGTTTGAGAAGGTTAATCGTGATATTCCGTTCAACGGTTTGCAATGGTTCTTCGACCATGCCGAAACCATTACCGAACGCAACATTGAGCGTGTTAAAGCACTGGGGGGCGGTATCGCTGTTCAGCACCGTATGGCTTTCCAGGGGGAGTATTTTGTCGATCGTTATGGTCAGGATGCTGTCAAACACACACCACCTGTCGCTAGGATGCTGGAGTTGGATGTCCCGGTAGGATTGGGTACAGACGCCACCCGTGTTGCAAGCTATAATCCGTGGACGGCGCTTTATTGGCTGGTATCTGGACGAACGGTTGGTGGAATGTCGATGTATGATGATGATAATAGATTGCCGCGCGATGTAGCCCTTGAGTTGTGGACTGCAGGAAGTGCCTGGTTCTCCAGCGAACAGGGAAAGAAAGGGCATATTGTCAAAGACCAATTAGCAGATCTGGTCGTATTGTCAAAAGATTATTTCAGCGTGCCGGAAGAAGAAATTAAAGGATTGAATCAGTTCTGACAGTGGTTGATGGTAAGGTAGTGTATGCTGCAGGGTGTTTCAGCCCACTGACTCCTCCACCGATCCCGGTGTTGCCAGATTGGTCACCAGTGATGAAAGTACTTGGACACTATAGTTCCGCACCGCCAGTGGCAACGAAAGTGGGGTCGGTAGTGAAAATGCACCAGTGTATTGGCAGTTGTGGAGTACACGGGCATGAACACAATATTGCACGTCAGTCGGGGATCTTGGTATCAGATGATCAAGCCTTCTGGGGCGTGCTCGGTTGTTCATGCTTTTCGTTTTAATGTAGCATATAAGGCTGGATAGTATTTTGCTTGACCGGCCTTATATATTTCAGTTTTCTATATGTCTGTAGGTAGGGGTTTTGTTGAGTATTAATAATTGGGACTTGGTTTTCACCGAATCTGCCTGGATTTCGTTCAAACCATTGAAAAAGACTGCCAGATTGGGTCCGGCTCTGCGCCATAGTTGTGTCAGGCTCAAATCTGAGCTAAGACAACTTAGCGTGTCATTTCGCCCTCATCCGGAAAAGACCCCAGCTATCTGGTAGTTGTCTGAGCTTTTTTATACTCTCCAATATGCAAGCCTAAAACAATATTGTGATTTATATAACATTTAAAATAAAAACAGCACTTCACTCGCCATTTCTTGTCTCTCTCTCTTTTCACTTTCCATGACTGCTTAAAAATTCGGCTTGACGGGGTAAATTATTGATATTGACTTTTAATGTGGTTTTTTATTCTGCTGATGTTTAAGTAATGATGTTTATACAGATTTATAACCTGTTCGCTTCGAAAGTGAACTTGATGGAAATGTATCTTATTTAAGATATTTCAATGTGTTTCAAAAACACTGAAAAATATTTGCAGATGCCTCATTCTGGTTTGATTTTCCTGCTAAGTTTAATACCAAAAAGCATTTCTTTTGTGATTATTCCTAATTTGCGATCTATTATATCGATCGATACGATCGATATAATTTAGTTAAAATTACCTGAGACTTTTTTTATAAATGTCCGGAGTGGATTGTCTGAGTTTGTATCTCTCAGGGCGTGGCAACCCCTGATTCATTGAATACCAGACTCCACAATTAAATGGATTCATTCTGAATCTGTTTATCTCCATGCACCCTTCAGGAAAGGACATTTTTATGTTTATCCGCAATAAATTAATATTATCTGTGGCGACAGCCGGAATAATGATGTATGGCTCGTCTGCTTTTGCTGAGGTTAACCACGCTGTTGGCCCGTTCGGGTCAGGTAAGGTCACTTTCACCGGGACCATCACCAATTCACCCTGCGATATTGCATCGGGAGATGACGACCTCACCGTAAAATTTGGCCAGATTTCCTATCGCAAGCTTAAGGGGGCAGATGCCACTTCAGAAGCAAAACCTGTCACCATCCATCTGCGGAACTGCTCATTTGACGCTAATACTGTAAATACACCAGGCTCAGCCGGAAAAATGTCTCTGGTGTCGGTGTCCTTCCAGGGTACGGCTGCCTCCGGTGACAAGGCATACGCCAACACTCCGGGGGCAGGAATGGCGACCGGGGTAGGCGTTCAGTTACTGGACAGCTCAATGGCAGCTCTTACCCCATCTGCCCTGGCGTCAACGGGAACCACTCCCCAACAGTTACAGGCTGGTGATAACCAGATAAACCTCTTTGCCCGGTTGATTAATCTGGGAGCAGAGGACTCAGTCACCGCGGGGGATATACAGACTGCAATCACTTACACCCTGACATATAAGTGATTTTATTCTGCGGATAACACAGGGATGAGCCGTCCATGGAAGGTTACGGACGGCTTTTATATCTGACCACGCCTGCGGGCTGTCTGTGACACGGACGACAACACGAAAGCGCCACACCATGAAACTGACCCCGCTTGCCATACTGCTTACCCTGACATTTTCCGTCCTGAAGTCTCAGGCCACGGAGTTCAATGCCAGCCTGCTGGACAGTGGGAATCTGTCCAACGTGGACCTCACGGCCTTCAGTCGCGAGGGATATGTGGCACCGGGTAACTATATTCTCGATATCTGGCTCAATGACCAGACGGTACGGGAACAGTATCCGGTCAGGGTTGTACCGGCTGCCGGACGCGATGCGGCCGTCATCTGTGTGACAACCGATATGGTGGCCATGCTGGGTCTTAAGGATAAGATTATTCATGGCCTGAAACCCGTTACCGGTATCCCGGACGGGCAGTGCCTTGAGCTGCGCTCCGCTGACAGTCAGGTACGGTACAGCGCTGAAAATCAGCGTCTGACCTTCATTATTCCCCAGGCCTGGATGCGCTATCAGGACCCGGACTGGGTCCCCCCTTCACGCTGGAGCGACGGCGTCACCGCCGGCCTGCTCGATTACAGCCTGATGGCCAGCCGCTACATGCCGCAGCAGGGGGAGACCTCTGACAGCTACAGCCTCTACGGCACCGCCGGGTTTAATCTCGGCGCCTGGCGGTTGCGGAGCGATTACCAGTACAGCCGTTTTGACAGTGGGCAGGGCGCATCACAGTCTGATTTTTATCTGCCGCAGACGTATCTGTTCCGTGCCCTGCCAGCACTGCGTTCAAAACTGACGCTCGGACAGACGTACCTCAGCTCCGCTATTTTTGACTCCTTCCGCTTTGCCGGGCTCACTTTGGCCAGCGATGAGCGCATGCTGCCGCCCTCTCTTCAGGGGTATGCCCCGAAAATCAGCGGCATTGCGAACAGTAATGCACAGGTTACCGTCAGCCAGAATGGTCGCATTCTGTACCAGACCCGGGTGTCGCCGGGGCCTTTTGAGCTTCCCGACCTGAGCCAGAATATCAGCGGCAACCTGGATGTCAGCGTCCGG
>NZ_SNMT01000046.1:0-8696 GCF_013350575.1 Salmonella sp. SG203 | reverse complement strand
CGGCTATTTTAAAGGATAGAGGATAATCGCGTTGGGTGCGTTTGAACTCAGTCATCATCACGTTCTCCGGATTTAAGTCTGGAACGTGTCAACGCTATTCAGGACGGGTCACATCTATACTAAAAGCCAGCTTTGCTGGCTTTTTTCGTTTAAGGAACCGTTATGACTACGCCGCACCTTTTATTTGATTATGTCGGACATTTACCAGAATGCCCCACATGGAGCGAGAATGAAAGCGCGCTGTATTGGACCGATATCCTGGAACAGGAGATCCATCGTTACCATCCGGCGAGCGGGACGCATAGCGTGCTGGCGTTTCCGGAAGAGGTGGGCTGTTTTGCCTTGCGTGAGCAGGGCGGATTTATTGTGGCCATGCGTCATGCTATCTGGCTGGCCGATAAAAATGGATTATTGCAGCGTAAGGTTTGCGACAATCCCTCTAATACGAAACTGGCGCGTTTCAACGATGGCGGCACTGATGGCGATGGCCGTTTTTATGCCGGAACGTTCTGGGCGCCGGGTGACTATAATGGCGCGTTGCTGATGCGGATCGATCATGACCTGACGGCAAAAGTGATTCAGTGCGATATCCAGGGACACAACGGCCTGGCGTTCAGCCCGGATAACCAGTGGATGTATACCTCCGATACGCCGAATGGCGTGATATACCGCACGTTACTTGATAAGCATGGCGAACCGGGCAAGCGTGAACTTTTTCGCCATTTTGGCGAAGGAGAAGGACTTCCCGACGGCGCGGCGATGGATAGCGAAGGGTGCTACTGGAGCGCGATGTTTGACGGCTGGCGCGTGGCGCGTTTCTCACCGCAAGGAGAGCAGCTGGAAGAGTACCGGTTGCCGGTACGTTGTCCGACGATGGTTTGCTTTGGCGGCGCAGATATGAAAACGCTGTTTATTACAACTACCAGAGAAAATATGTCTGCTCAGGAAGTGGCGGATTATCCGCTCTCCGGCGCCATCTTCACCCTGCAGGTAGCCGTCGCAGGGATGAAGAAAAGCCGTTTTATTGAACGTCAGGCAGGTTCTACCGGCACGACGTTTTCGCTGGGATAGCAGCCAAGCACTTTCATTGAGCGCGTGATCTCGCCCAGCTCTTTTAGCGCGCTTTGCATTACCTGCGACTCCAGGTTCGCCTGAATATCGAGATAAAACATCTCTTCCCACGGATTGCCGTGAATGGGGCGCGACTCCAGTTTCGTCATGATGAGATTGTGGTTACGCAGCACCAGCAGCGCTTCGACCAGCGCGCCAGCTTGCTGCCCGGTGGCGATTAACAGAGTGGTTTTTGCCGGAACCTGATCGGAAACGTTGATGGCTTTGCGCGCCAGTACCAGAAAGCGGGTGATATTCTGCGTCTGGTTTGCGGCGATGCGTTCCAGCACCTGTAAACCGTGCAACATGCCGCCTGCCTCGCTGCCGAGCGCCGCGACGCGCGGAGAGTTTGCCTGCGCGACTTTTTCCATCGCTGCCGACGTACTCTCGGTATAGTCGATTTTCCAGTGCGGATAGCGGCTCAAAAATTTACTGCACTGCTGAAACGGCTGCGGATGGCTGTACACCGTTTCGATGGTATTCAGATCTGTAGCGCCGGAAACCAGCACGCAGTGATCGATAGTGACAGTCATCTCACCGACAATCGACAGACTGGTGTGTTGCAATAAGTCGTACACATCGTTGATAGCGCCGGAGCTGGTGTTCTCTATCGGAACCACGGCGTAATCGGCCTGGCCGGTTTCGACCTGATGAAAAATATCGGTGAATTTTGCGCAACCGCTCTCAATAAATTGCTCAAAATGGCGTGCAGCATACTGGCGCGCCGCGAGATGAGAATAGGAGCCTTTCGGCCCAAGAAACGCAATACGTGCCGAATGAGGGTGAGTATTATTCAGATGTTGTTGCAGCAGCGCCTGCTGAGTAAGCACGGAGTCTTCAATGATAAGCTGGAACAGACGGGTAATGTAGTGTGCGTCGAGATGGTGGGCTTTACCGAGATGGATGAGTCTGTCCAGCAGCGCGCGTTCACGATCGATATCCCGAACCGGACGATGCGACAGTAGTTTTGCTTGTCCCACTTCAATCGCCAGCGCGCGTCGTTTTGCCAGTAAGGCCAGTAACTCTTCGTCTAAAGCGCTGATTTTATCTCGCAGCGCCAGTAATGGGTTTTCCGATGTCATAGTGTTGCCTTTTTTGTTATCAATAAAAAAGGCCTCCCGGTGGGGGAGGCCTTCTTGTTCGTCTTCGCATTCTTTATCACATGACGAAACGCCTCCCGGTCAGGGGAAGATAAAAAAGAATGCGAAGAAAAACCGGGTGAGCTTCATAACTGTTTCCTTTGTGTACGTAAGTACAGTACCCGTACTGTTTTAATCCTGTCAACAAAAAACGCGCCCGAAGGCGCGTTGGCGATACACTCAATGTAAGGGACTACTCTTCTTCTGCTTCGACGAAGCTGGCATCTTTCACCGATGCGGTGGCACGACGGGCTTCGCCTTTATGCTGCACTTTATTGAGCTGCCGTTCCAGCTTGTTGATCAATTCATTAATAGCGGTGTACATATCTTCGTGTTTTGCGCTGGCGACCAGATGTCCGTTCGGTGTATTAATGGTGGCGTCAGCAATAAAGCCCTGTGGCTCTTTAGACAGAATGATATGAGGATTAATCAGGTGAGTTTGCCATTTTTCCAGTTTGGCGAGACGGTCTGCGACATGTTGGCGGATTGCCGGAGTAATTTCCATTTGTTTACTGGTAATGTTCATTGTCATAAATTTTACCTCTTGTCTTTCCCGTCTTGGTGATTCCAGCATACCGTTCTTAATGTCAAAATGTGTGATGTAAATCACATTATTTTGTCACTTTTTGTCAAGGCGAACTTTTTGTGAGGCATCGCAGGAAGAAGCGATCTTTTACTTGAGGAATGGCTGAAAGCAGGCCATATTTGACTGGATGCGTTGCAGTGAAATCATTTCTGTTGCATCAGATATCGAATAAAAAAACGGCAGCCGGAAGGCTGCCGTTTTGCTTGTTGGTATTGCTTCAGGTGTTTTTGCTGTTAGCGGCAATAATTTTCGCGACTTTGTCAGCCTGCGCATTCAGCTGCATCTGACGATAGGCGTTTTCCATCAGCGGCAACGCATCGCGCGTGGCCTGCGTATCAGGATAATTGCGTAGCATACCTTCTACCCGGTTTACGACCGCAACCCATGCGCCGCGCGCGGTATAGTACTCTGCGACGGAATATTCATATTTCGCCAGACGGTCTTTCAGGAATACCAGACGCTTAGTGGCGTCGGTGGTGTACTGGCTATTAGGATAGCTGCGTACCAGTTTCGAAAAGTCATTGAACGCCGCCCGCGCATGTTGCGGATCGCGATCGCTGCGATCGACGCCAAAGAAACCTTGCAGCGCGCTATCATCCAGCGCCATGTTCGTCAGGCCGCGCATGTACATGACATAGTCAATATTAGGGTGCGTTGGATTAAGACGCATAAAACGATCGATGGCGGCCTGCGCTAGCGGCAAATCGGCGTTTTTGTAATAGGCGTAGATAAGATCCAACTGCACCTGCTGAGAATACGGTCCGAATGGATAACGATTATCTAACGCTTCCAATTGCGTTATTGCCTGTTTCCAGTTACCGTCCTGCAGCTTTTGCTGAGCAGTCGCGTAGATTTCATTCGGCGGATTATCGGGCACCTCTTCCTTTGAACCCGAGCAACCCGCCAGAAACAGGCTCAACGTGGCTGCTGCCACCAGATATTTCATGCGCGTCATGACGTTTTGACTTTCCTCAAAATGTTTTACGGGAGATTCTCTGTTCCTGCTCCCGGTTAAGACCAGCTACAATAGCACACTATATTAAACGGCAAAGCCGTAAAACCCAACGTTAAACGAAGAAGCTGTATATGGCACAACGAGTACAACTCACCGCAACGGTCTCCGAAAACCAACTCGGTCAACGCTTAGATCAGGCTTTGGCCGAAATGTTCCCGGATTATTCACGTTCGCGTATAAAAGAATGGATTTTGAATCAGCGCGTGTTGGTCAATGGTCAACTTTGCGATAAGCCAAAAGAAAAAGTGTTAGGCGGCGAGCGGGTGGCTATTGATGCGGAGATCGACGAAGAGATTCGTTTTGAAGCGCAGGATATCCCGTTAGATATTGTTTATGAAGATGACGATATTCTGGTTATCAACAAACCACGCGATCTGGTGGTACATCCTGGCGCGGGTAACCCGGATGGTACGGTACTGAACGCGTTGCTACATTATTATCCGCCGATTGCGGATGTTCCGCGCGCGGGCATTGTGCATCGTCTGGATAAGGACACGACGGGTCTGATGGTGGTGGCCAAAACCGTTCCGGCGCAAACGCGCCTGGTGGAGTCTTTGCAGCTGCGCGAGATCACCCGCGAATATGAAGCGGTCGCGATCGGACATATGACGGCGGGAGGAACGGTGAATGAACCCATCAGTCGTCACCCGACCAAACGTACCCATATGTCGGTGCATCCCATGGGCAAACCGGCGGTGACCCACTACCGCATTATGGAACATTTCCGTGTGCACACGCGTCTTAGGTTGCGTCTGGAGACCGGGCGTACGCACCAGATCCGCGTGCATATGGCGCATATTACGCACCCGTTAGTGGGCGATCAGGTCTACGGTGGTCGTCCACGTCCACCGAAAGGCGCATCGGAAGAATTTATTTCCACGCTGCGTAAGTTTGACCGCCAGGCGCTGCATGCAACAATGCTGCGTCTCTACCATCCTGTATCGGGTATCGAAATGGAGTGGCACGCGCCGATTCCACAAGATATGGTGGACCTTATCGATGCGATGCGCGCTGATTTTGAAGATCATAAAGATGATGTGGACTGGTTATGAATGCACTGATTGTCCCGCAGTGGCCGCTGCCGAAAGGCGTCGCAGCCTGTAGTTCTACCCGTATTGGCGGGGTGAGTTTACCGCCTTACGACTCGCTGAATCTGGGCGCGCATTGCGGCGATAACCCGGAGCATGTTGAAGAGAACCGCAAGCGTCTGTTTGCGGCGGGCAATCTGCCTTCGAAACCTGTCTGGCTTGAACAGGTTCACGGTAAAAATGTATTGAGGCTTACCGGAGAACCTTATGCCTCCAAACGTGCGGATGCGTCTTACAGCAATACGCCAGGAACCGTCTGCGCGGTAATGACGGCAGACTGCCTGCCTGTGCTATTCTGTAACCGTGAGGGAACAGAAGTGGCGGCGGCTCATGCGGGCTGGCGCGGATTATGTGAAGGCGTACTGGAGGAAACTGTCACCTGCTTTGCTGACAAACCAGAAAATATCATCGCCTGGTTAGGTCCGGCGATCGGCCCGGCCGCGTTTGAAGTGGGGCCGGAAGTGCGTGACGCATTTTTAGCAAAAGATGCGCAAGCCGATAGCGCATTTTTGCCGCACGGGGAAAAATTTCTGGCGGATATTTATCAGCTTGCACGCCAACGTCTGGCGAATACCGGCGTTGAACATGTCTATGGCGGGGATCGCTGCACCTTTAGCGAAAGTGAGACTTTCTTCTCTTATCGTCGCGACAAGACGACAGGTCGTATGGCAAGTTTTATTTGGCTGATATAACCTAAAGAATCAAGACGATCCGGTACGGGTAACTTTCTTTTCACATAATTCAGGTCATTCACCTTGAATAATTGAGGGATGACCTCATTTAATCTCCAGTAGCAATTTTGACCTGTTATGGGAGGAGTTATGCGTCTGGATCGTCTTACTAACAAATTCCAGCTTGCTCTTGCCGATGCCCAGTCGCTCGCGCTGGGGCACGACAACCAATTCATCGAACCTCTTCATTTAATGAGCGCCTTGCTGAACCAGGAAGGGGGATCGATACGTCCTTTATTAACCTCCGCCGGCATTAATGCTGGCCAGTTGCGCACTGCTATCGATCAGGCGCTGAGCCGTTTACCGCAGGTGGAAGGCACCGGCGGCGACGTACAGCCTTCTTCGGAACTGGTACGCGTACTGAACCTTTGCGACAAGCTGGCGCAAAAACGGGGAGACAATTTTATTTCGTCAGAGCTGTTTGTTCTGGCGGCGCTTGAGTCTCGCGGCACGTTAACCGATCTGCTGAAATCAGCCGGTGCGACCACGGCCAATATCACTCAGGCAATTGAACAGATGCGCGGAGGTGAAAGCGTGAACGATCAAGGGGCTGAAGACCAACGTCAGGCCTTGAAAAAATATACCGTCGATCTGACCGAGCGGGCTGAACAAGGCAAGCTTGACCCGGTAATTGGTCGTGATGAAGAAATTCGCCGTACCATTCAGGTACTGCAACGTCGTACCAAAAACAACCCGGTGTTAATCGGTGAGCCAGGGGTCGGTAAAACGGCAATTGTTGAAGGACTGGCGCAGCGCATTATTAACGGTGAAGTCCCTGAAGGCTTAAAAGGTCGCCGCGTACTGGCGCTGGATATGGGCGCGCTGGTGGCGGGGGCGAAATATCGCGGCGAATTTGAAGAGCGTCTGAAAGGCGTGCTGAACGATCTGGCGAAACAGGAAGGCAACGTCATCCTGTTTATTGACGAGCTGCACACGATGGTTGGCGCAGGTAAGGCTGATGGCGCCATGGACGCCGGGAATATGCTGAAACCGGCGCTGGCGCGTGGTGAACTGCACTGTGTGGGCGCCACCACGCTGGATGAATACCGTCAGTACATTGAAAAAGACGCGGCGCTGGAACGTCGTTTTCAAAAAGTGTTTGTCGCAGAACCTTCAGTGGAAGACACCATCGCTATTCTGCGTGGCCTGAAAGAACGTTACGAGCTGCACCACCATGTGCAGATCACTGACCCGGCGATTGTGGCGGCGGCAACATTATCTCACCGCTATATCGCCGACCGTCAGTTGCCGGATAAAGCTATCGACCTCATCGATGAAGCGGCATCCAGCATTCGTATGCAGATTGACTCTAAGCCGGAGGAGCTGGACAGACTCGACCGCCGGATTATTCAGCTCAAACTGGAACAGCAGGCGTTGATGAAAGAGTCTGACGAGGCGAGTAAAAAACGTCTCGATATGCTCAACGAAGAACTGGACGATAAAGAGCGTCAGTACTCTGAGCTGGAAGAAGAGTGGAAAGCGGAAAAAGCATCGCTTTCTGGGACGCAAACTATTAAAGCGGAGCTGGAGCAGGCGAAGATCGCCATCGAGCAGGCGCGTCGCGTTGGCGACCTGGCGCGAATGTCTGAACTGCAGTACGGCAAAATTCCGGAGCTGGAAAAACAGCTGGAAGCCGCGACCCAGTCGGAAGGTAAAACCATGCGTCTGTTACGTAACAAAGTAACGGATGCGGAAATTGCCGAAGTGCTGGCGCGCTGGACCGGTATTCCGGTTGCCAGAATGCTGGAAGGCGAACGTGAAAAACTGTTGCGTATGGAACAAGAGTTACACAGCCGTGTGATCGGGCAGAATGAAGCCGTTGAAGCAGTATCGAACGCCATACGTCGTAGCCGTGCTGGGCTGTCCGATCCGAACCGTCCGATTGGTTCCTTCCTGTTCCTGGGGCCGACGGGGGTCGGTAAAACCGAACTGTGTAAAGCGCTGGCTAACTTTATGTTCGACAGCGACGACGCGATGGTGCGTATCGACATGTCTGAGTTTATGGAGAAACACTCCGTGTCTCGTTTGGTCGGGGCGCCTCCGGGATATGTCGGCTATGAAGAAGGCGGTTATTTGACGGAAGCGGTGCGCCGTCGCCCTTATTCCGTCATCTTGTTGGATGAAGTGGAAAAAGCGCATCCGGATGTATTCAACATTCTGTTGCAGGTGCTGGACGACGGTCGACTGACTGACGGGCAGGGGAGAACGGTCGACTTCCGTAATACGGTGGTCATTATGACTTCTAACCTCGGTTCCGATCTCATTCAGGAGCGCTTTGGCGAACTGGATTACGGTCGAATGAAAGAGATGGTGCTGGGTGTGGTTAGCCAAAACTTCCGTCCGGAATTTATCAACCGTATTGATGAAGTTGTGGTATTCCATCCGTTAGGTGAACAACACATCGCTTCTATTGCTCAGATCCAGCTGCAGCGTCTGTACAAACGTCTGGAAGAACGTGGTTATGAAATCCATATCTCCGACGAGGCGCTGAAACTGTTGAGCGCCAACGGTTACGATCCGGTCTACGGGGCGCGTCCGTTAAAACGTGCTATTCAACAGCAGATCGAAAACCCACTGGCGCAGCAAATCCTGTCTGGTGAACTGGTTCCTGGCAAAGTGATTCGCCTTGAAGCCAATGATGATCGTATTGTGGCAGTGCAGTAAGTCACAAATTTGAATAAAACGGGCCCTGACGGGCTCGTTTTTGTTTAAAAACCAGGCGAAAATAGGCTTTTGGTTCAAATGTTGTTTGAAAAGTGAACGGTTGAGCTTTTTTTTGCATTTAGGTCTTGTCAGGCTCTAATAACTCCCTATAATGCGCCACCACTGACACGGAACAACGGTATACAGGCCGCCGGGTCAGAAAGGCTTCGTTAAGAAGTCTGTGAGGAAAGCGAAAATAAAGGCTTGACTCAAAAAGAGGAAAGCGTAATATACGCCACCTCGCAACGGTGAGCGAAAGCCGCGTTGCACTGCTCTTTAACAATTTATCAGACAATCTGTGTGGGCACTCGAAGATACGGATTC
>NZ_SNMT01000045.1:0-11312 GCF_013350575.1 Salmonella sp. SG203 | reverse complement strand
GTCAGGGCTGACAAAGATACTGAGCAAAAACGAGAAGCAAATCTGGCAGGACAAAAACAGACTACTGATGAAGCTGGGCATGAAAAATCGGCTGTATGAACTTCTCTACGGTACGCGTTTCTGCCCGGATATGCAGCGGACCGCGTTTATTTCTCCGGCTGATGCCAGAAAGCTTTGTGGTACAGAAGCGTCTGCAGAATATGAAAAGACGAGGGATCCGTTGAGGATTTGAAGCCTTACCGGCATCTGCGTTTCAGATGGTCCCGAGATGATGGCTGACCTGCCTCCTGTCAGGGGTTACCAGCACTCCACCAAACTCAGTGACATCACTCTCCCGGAGCATGGACTATTGGAGGCAGTAATCATGTCGGGTCTGGCTGGCTCATTTCCCATTATAAGGGGGATGAATAAAGTAACGGGGCGAGAAAATATATTCACAACGGTGGTAACGGCAATTGTATCAGTAGACATGGGCATTCACTCGCGCTGATGTGTCATGCCATCAGTAAGATTTTGCTGGACGAACAATATCTGCTGTTTATAGAGTCAGGATTTTGTATGTGCATACACTTTTAGTTTTAATAAAAATTTTGGCAGATAAGGAGTGGATATCTGATCTCTTGGGGATCTTATTCAGCATAAATTTCATTACTGTGGTCTTTAATAAAAGGAAATACTGATGAAAAAAATAATGATGGTTGCACTTGTTAGCTCCACACTGGTTCTTTCAGGGTGCGGTGCAATGAGCACGGCAATAAAGAAACGTAATCTGGAAGTGAAAACTCAGATGAGTCAGACCATCTGGCTTGATCCTTCCAGTGAACGAACTGTCTATCTACAGGTGAAAAACACCTCCGATAAGGATATGAACGAGTTACAAAGCCTGATAGCAAGAGATATTCAGGCAAAAGGTTATACCGTAGTGACGTCACCGGATAAGGCTTACTACTGGATTCAGGCTAACGTGCTGAAGGCTGACAAGATGGATCTGCGCGAGTCTCAGGGCTGGCTAAACCGTGGTTATGAAGGCGCAGTTTCCGGAGCTGCACTCGGGGCAGGTATAACAGCTTATAACTCAAACTCTGCAGGAGCTACGCTGGGAGTTGGACTGGCGGCCGGACTGGTTGGTATGGCTGCTGATGCTATGGTGGAGGACATTAACTATACAATGATCACCGATGTACAGATTGCTGAGCGAACAAAAACGACCGTCACAACAGAAAATGTCGCGGCACTTCGACAGGGAACCTCCGGTGCCAAAATCCAGACCAGCACGGGCTCAGGTAACCAGCATAAATACCAGACCCGTGTGGTATCAAATGCGAATAAGGTCAACCTGAAGTTTGAAGAAGCTAAACCAGTACTGGAAGAGCAACTGGCCAAATCAATCGCGAACATCCTCTGATAATTGTCAGGAGGCTGGTTAAGCCATGTATGATTCAGTCTCCTGACTGACGCTCGTCCTCATGGATAATGGTAATGACTTTGTCATGCTGTTTTCTTTATCATTGCTTTAATCATCATTGCCTGGATTTTTCTTCAGAATGCTACCTTTCACACCTTGTTATTTCCGGCTTGATTCTTTCTGGCTGCAGATCATACGCTGACTCATCTTTTACTGAATTCTACGAACAGCGTATACACACTATGAAGCCACAATACCTCAGTATCACCATTCTGACCATTTTGCTTTATATCTTCACGTCCCCCGGCGCGATGGCCGATTATGAAAGATGCGAGTACAAGCGTCAGCAACTGGAACATCAGTTGGAGTATGCGCTGGCATATAATAACGCTCACCGGGTGGCTGGTCTGCAGAATGCACTCCGCCGGATTAATGAATACTGTACTGACAAACGGTTGCTGGCGCGAAAAGAAACTAAAGTCAGTGAAAAAAAACGAAAGGTCACGGAGTACCAGCGAGAACTGGAACAGGCCCGGGCATCAGGAAAACGGGAACAAATCATGAATAAGCAGTCAAAACTGGATGAAGCCCGGGAAGAACTGGTAAAGGCCCGCAGTGAACTTCCCAACGGTCCAGTAGAGTAATAAAAGCTGCTTCAATTAACCGTCATTTGCATACATACCGCAATATGTTACATGCCACAGGAGTATCGATAAATGAAAATACATTACTTCAGCCTTCTTCCACTGTGTGTGGCTGCGGCTTTTCCAGCTTATGCATTTAAATCAACGGTACAGCAAACCGCCTCAGACCTGCGTCTGCACGAGGACCAACTGCTGAGCAAATTTTACAGCGTCACGCACGAAGATATGCAAAATTTGCCTGTCGGAACCTGCGGTGTCACACCGGTACCTGGCTGTCAGTGTGCGTGGTGTAGCGCTTTACGAAACGCGGGATGAATATCTGGCTGGCGGAGTGATACGGCCCGCGGTAACAGGGCCTGTGCTTGCCAGAGACCTATCGATTTAGATTGAACCGAATCTACTCTACCTAACGGAACGCCAGTCGGCCGTTCACATTAAATTATGTCCTGTTAAAAATAAACCCTACGAGCACGTTCATCCGCCAGCTGCTATTGCATCAGACAACCTGCAAATGCTTTTCTGAGTATACACAACAAATAAAGCACAGGATGGCGAAATGATAAGGCTCATTGAAATCTATTCCAGACTTGAAGCTGTTGATGGTTTTTTAGCGCTTATGCTGCAGCAGCCTGAAAATTACCGCGAGCGAATAATACACGCTCGTATTGTCGGGTTCGTTGAGTACGTTGATAGCGTTAACTCCGCGGTATGGGGGCAGCAGAGACAGGGTAAGCTTTGTGATTTTGACTCCCGCTACATATTGCCAGCCATTTCTGAAATTTGGTTGCAGGTAAATCGGGAACTCACAGGGACTAACAGGCCACTCTATGAACTAGCCAGGTGCATTACAGAGCTAATTAGCCTGGTCAGTTTTTACCTTTCCCGCATTGAGGGTAACAACGATAAAAACAGAATACTACATTGAGATACATCTGGCGTTTCCAGTACTCATGATTTTCGTTGTACGACTGGAGCACACCTGCTTGTTCATGTGTTACCAGTATTTCAAATTAACGTTGCGAACTACGGCCCGGTCAAAAGACAATGCGCTAATCTCATCTATCAACCATTCCCTGGCTTTCGCTTCAAACTCCTGTGTGCTCTCTATTGCGGCTGTTCAGCCCCATGAAAGGGACATTCTGCTTACAATAAGGAGTTGCAATTGTGGTGCTGAAAGTGTGATGTTTTGTTAATGATTCTCATTTACAATAATTCACACAAGGCTGAAACCATGACAAGGCTAACAGAGATATACAACCGACTTGACGTCATAGACGACCTTATAGAGCTACAAAAACCGCATTTTTACCATGGCCAAATTATCATCGATCAGGTTACGGCACTCATTGGCTATGTGGAGCACCTGACCGCCGTTATGTGGGAGCGGCAGCGGCGGCACAGATTAACGGATTTTGAAACACGGTATATTCTTCCTGCACTTGATGAGATTTTTATCCTGATGGGCGAAAGACTTAGCAAGGGGGAAAAGCCCGGCACTCAGTTAAGTAACAACATAGTCGATTTCATCGGAATTGTTGCCTGGTGGATGCTTCATATAGAGAACAGCAGCACAGGAAGAGTTGGTTATTGAAAAAGGAAGAGCCCGACAGGTTGTACGGCATATTGGCATAATTAAAAAGCAGAGCTGAATATATCGGCGCTGGACGGGAGGCAACAGGTAACAGGTAAGGTATGGATTCAGGAAGTGGTCGATACATTAAATAACCTGCCAACTACTGTGGAGTCAGAAAATGGCAAGGAATAGTCTGGTAATGAATAAGGCGGAGCAGCAGAAGAGAATAAAAAAGATAATGCTCTACGCAACTAATGAAGCGGTAAAAACGGGTGTTATTCCCTTAATGTTCAAATATCTAAAAATGACATCTGAAGGATACGCACAAATAACCGTATGCGATAAACCCACAATCATCAACTGGGTATATAACGGACATAATGAGTTTAGGGTTAGCGTCTGGTGGGATTACCAGCCGGAATATATTCCCAAACTCATAAAAGGCAGGCCTGAAAATCTTAAGTTACTATTGCCTGATGTAGATCGTACTCGTTTTCGGTTTATCGTTGGTGCATGTGTAAGTTTTTATTTTGATTACCTACATAAGGGCATATTGTCAGACAAAGGAAAAGAATTTTTTGCGATTTATGTTCGCGAATCTTCAGTCAGCTATATAGATGAGTTAGAGGACGTTAAGCCGTTCGGCTATTCCGTATCTGAGTTACTCCGACCACTTTATAGAATGAAGGTATCTGCCACTCAAAACAGCAAGAGAAACTGAAATGACAAGACTGAATAACATATATTTCTCACTTCTGGATATACAAAAAACTCGCTCTGACGAGAGCAAAAAAGAAAAAATATGTTCGCTTATTAATTATGTAGAACAAATAAACAAGGATGTAAAAAATCTACGTAGTAATCTTGAATATCCATATCTGAATGAAAGTAAGATTATTCATACGTTGCTTGAAATTCAGATACAGACCAGATTAATGCAGGTCGGTGAGGGTAAGAGATTTCAGGAAATTGCCGTGCATCTATTTAATATTCGAGTGCTGGCAGAGAATGCATTATCTTCTATGAACTTCTAAATACGGATTACTACATTCAAAGGTAATGCTGTCGCACGGCAGATAGGGACTGCGGAAATTTATTATTTGACAGGGGGAACGTTAAAAACTGAAGGCAACAGTAGCATTAATATGAACGCCGATAATGGTTTGAATAATGCTGGTCATATGGTCTTCCCGAAAAAATACGACATTACTGCTGGTAATACACAGGATGTGAATGATCGTCTACTGACAGGAGGAAGTATCAGCGGCAACTGCATGGATGCAATTATTAAAAACAGCAGCGCACAGGGTACCCTACTTACCATTGGTTTGAATGATTACGGTGTATTTGTAGGTAAAAGCTATCAATACGATTTTTTTCTACAGCGTTACGTGACATGTGCAGACGCATTCCTTATCTGCTCATTGGGAGACATTACTCCTCCTGACTGTCGCCAGGGAATATTCGATTTCTGCTTCATGCTTTGCCTGCACTGATCAAGCTCAATCTTAGCATCTTAACCCTGGAACAGGAGCGAAGGGGGCAGTAAACCATCCACGTGAATTCCGGAAGCCCGGTAGTGGGAAGCCTCACTTACAAACTGACGCTGAGTGCAGATGGCAATAGTGATATGCCGGCATTAACTATTAGTGCTTTTCTGACGCAAATGGTGTTGTCATCAGATATCTGCTTACCATCAAATTAGCTGGCTAATAATGTAGGTGTTGATGTTTCCTGTGCTGGGCTTTGATTTTCATTATGCCTTCATTTAAGCACTAACTGTGATTTTCCGGAGTGTATTTCAGAACCCCCTGAAGAGGTTTTAATGAAAAAAGTACAGTGTCTCCTGATTTGTCTGTCCGTTTCATGTACCCCGGCAGCATACGCAAAAGCTTTGTCGGAAATAAATACCGAAACCATTAATCCTGTACCTGTTGAGTCCGTTGCTCCTTTGGCTTCCGATGACAATTCATTCCTTCCATTGCTGGGAGATATGGCAAGAGCTCATGGCTACGACCTGCCTGAACCTTTTGGCATTAATGTTAATTATATGAATATGCGTCAGAATATTGATGTTGACAGCATTCGCTTTTCTGGACTTGGCTGGCCGGGCTACGCATTTCCTTCAGATCTGTTTAATATTCAGGCCAGTCATACACGAGAGCGCAGCATCACAAAAACGATCAAACTGGATACCTGGCTGTTTCCCTTTATGAATATTTACGCTCTCGTGGGGAAAACCCGCGGGAGTTCGCATTCCACCGTTTCTGTTGATGCCAGCCCTGCCAATGGATTCATTGGACCTGTTATACATGCAATGAACGAATCAGGCGCACTGAAAAATCTGGATTTCAGTCTCCGTTTTCACGGTACCACTTATGGCGTGGGAACTGTGCTGGCCGGGGGGTATGGTAACTGGTATGGCCTGATGGATATCAACTATACCCGTACAGATTTTAACATTCTTGACGGGCAGACCGATGCATTCACACTCACTCCGCGGGTGGGGTACCGTTTCACCACGCCGGGCGTCGACAGTCTGTCACTACCTTCCGGTAAACTGGGGGTGTGGGTGGGTACTATGTACCAGGATGTTCAGCAGACTTTTCGTGGAAAACTGAGTGACCTGAATATACCGGCAAGTTTCGGGGGACTGATGGCGCTTGCAGACCAGAATGGCAACGGGCGTTTTGAGGTTAAACAACATCTGCATTCTCCCTGGAATCTCCTTGTAGGGGCTAATTATGAAATTACCCGCAATGTTAATATTACAACGGAAGTGGGATTTGCAGAACGTAACAGCGTTCTTGTCTCCGCTGAATACCGGTTCTGATGCTGAAGTCTTATCTGGCTTTGTTCCTGATTCTGGTACAAGAGTCTGTATGCCAGGCATGGTCACTGCCATCACATGAACAACTGGATAACTGGCTGGCCCGGGCAGGAGGTAGTACCGGCTCCGGTACCCGCTGGAATATCCTTCCCGGGCCGTTTTACACGCCTGAACTGGGGCCGGGGATCGGGGGCGCTGTAGCCGGTCAGTATCGTCTCTCGTCTGATGATACGGTGAGCCAGAACTCCACGTTGTCGCTCAGCGGCTATGTGAGTGCCACAGGAGCGGCTGGAATTAATCTCAGCAATTATGCTTTTTTCGCACAGGATAGCTGGCGTTTTTTTCTTGATGGCTCGGTGAACGATACCCCTACATATTATTATGGCCAGGGGTTTTATGCCGCAGAACGCGGCAGTCATAAACAGAAGTACACTTCACAGGCGTTAACTCTTCGTCCTGTGATATACAGGCAACTGACTGGTCATACGTATATGGGGCTGGGCTGGGTTCTGGATCTGCAGCATGCCGCAAAGCCTGATAACAGTGGACCATTGCTTATTGAAAATACACCGCAGGGACAGTCGATATTCAGCTCTGGTGTCAGCCTGGTACTGACCCTGGATGACCGTGATTTTGTGCCAAATCCCCGTACCGGAAAACTGGCAGATATCCGTTTTACCCGGTATACACCGGAAACAGGAAGTGACACGCGTTTTGATGAATACACGCTGCACTACAGTCGATATCATTCTCTAAGTAATAAAGACGTGCTGGCCTGGGAGCTGAATGGCGATTTTTCCCGGGGAAATGTACCCTGGAATATGTTGCCGTTGCTTGGAGACAGCCACCGGATGCGTGGTTACTACGAAGGACGTTATCGCGACAGAAATGTCATCAGCGGTCAGGCTGAAATACGTCACAGGCTGACCTGGCGGCACGGTATAGTGGGATGGCTGGGAGCAGGAACCATGGTGCCTTCATTTCATGCAACAGGTCACAGGCACTGGTTGCCTTCTGTTGGTATAGGTTATCGTTTTGAGTTCAGCCCGCGTATGAACGTTCGTCTTGATTATGGTATAGGCAGAGGCAGCAGCGGGTTTTATTTCCAGACCGGGGAGGCATTTTGAATAAAAAAGTGCTGCTCATATGCCTGTTACTGTTTACGACCTCGGTCCGGGCAGCACTACCACTTCCGTTGATGCTGAACGGAGATGGTGACAGTGTTCAAACCCATGCCTGGCCAGTGATGCCCCCGCTACCGGAGCCTGCAGGGTTGCGTCCCTGTTGCGCGTTTGGTTATAACCTGCACGTGAAGGTACTGAATATTCCGGTACCATTCTGGCAACTGAATAATATCGTGATGGCAGGTAACCTGGGCGGACACCATTATAATGACAATTTTCTGTCCGGTCTGAGTTCTCTTGTCGGGTTTGGCAGCGAGCGTAATGGCATTATCTATACGTCCCATGGGGGATTTATAGATACCGCACATGTGCGGGACAGTGCCGATATGACGGTCTTTTTATTCACTCACCTGTTACCGGAACTGGGGCAGGCATTTATCCTGAGCCCTGAGGACGAGCTGGCACAACGCCGGATTGTGTTCAGCTCTTTTACGCCTCCCTCAACTCCCGGTGAACGTTATGCTCTGGCAGCATGGATGGCAGCACATATTGCCTTTCAACTGGCTGCATGGCACGAAATAGCCCAGTGGTATGGATATGAATCGGTTCCGGGTTTTCCGGAAGGCATTTCCGCATTCTCACCGGAGGATCTCTATTCAAACCTGCTGGGTACGAGGCTTGCCGTATCGCTGATTCTCGATGGACAGACAGCTACGTTGGGTATGTATAATGCGGCAATGCAGACTGCTCTGAACCAGGCATTAAATCAGTTGGGAGGCCGCCCGGAGAACATCACCCGTTTTCATTTTGACATGCTGGATGGGATCTGGTGGAACAGTTTGCGAAGAGTACCGGAAAAATTTCTGGTACTTCGACGAAATTATGATGTCAGCGACAGTCGTACACCCACAAGAGTTCCGGGAGAGCAGACATCACAACTGCGCCTGGCTCTGCCACATTACTGGAAGACATACCATCTTGATATGCTGGAGGAACTACAGCTCTGGCCCGGACATGAAATGGCACGTTTGCCGGTACCATATGTCTATTATACTGCAACTGATTTTCCCGCTCTGGCAGCATTTGCTTTTGAACAGGATGAGGTTAGTCATTACAACAAAGAATGGTGACAATCACACTCATTAACGCGATGCAGGTGCTTTATTCGACTGATTAAATGAACCTTTCAGATACTACATTTAGCTTTACCGTGTTTCGTTAATTATAGTTTTCGAGGCTATCTATGTGCAGGCGAGTGGCAGGCACTGCAAATTGATAATTTTCGATAACGATTGATCTCATACGAATATGCATCATCAGACATCCATGTGACCAGATGAGATAAAATGATGATGTGAAATTAATCACATTATGAAAATCACAACTTTTTAATGATAATAGTTATTATACTTATCAAAGAAATCTTTCATATTATATGCCACTTCATCTCCTGACATTAATTCAAGAATGAAAATCCATAATATATAAAATTAAAAGCGAAAAGTTATTTTTTTTTTACATTCTTCCTTCTTTTTTTAGTCATAAACTCTGTTTTTTGTTTTAAGTCGATAAATCTTATTTTCTATAATGGATGCATGTTACAAAACATTACAAGATGCCCGTCAGAAGTCCCGCCAGATACCATTAACTCGCTTATTATTATGCTGGAAGGTGATATTTTTTGTGATTATTCCTAATTTACGAACTCTTTCATCGATCTTATCGATCTGTTTTTTTTGATGTAAAACGACTGAGAATCTTCTTATAAATCCTTTCACACAGACCCCAGGTGCAATGTTTTTCATCCGGTATATCAGCACCGGTTATCCCGTTAACTCTGGCCGTGATTTCAGCGAAATCACATCTGGCTGATATTTCCGGCCTCTGATGTTGCCTGTCTGTGTACTGAATACTCATTCTCTGAAAGGATATTTTTATGCGCACTAAATCATTATTAACAATTGCCCTTGCTGCTGCTGGTATGATGTATGGAGCTTCTGTATTTGCCGCCGGCACAACACCAACAACAGGCCCGTTCGGTACCGGTAAAATTACCTTCACCGGCACTATCACTAACTCTCCCTGTGATATCGCACCAGGTGATGACGCTATTGCCGTCCCGCTTGGGCAAATTTCTTATCGCCACCTGAAGGCTGCTGATGATGTTTCAGACTCAAAGCCGTTCACTATTCATCTTCAGAACTGTGCATTTGATCCGGATGATGCAACTACCAATAAAAACCCGATTGGCAAAATGTCCAAAGTCACCGTGTCCTTCTTAGGTAATGCCGATGCAAATAATAAAGGTTATGTTAATACCGGCAATGCTCAGGACGTCGCTGTCCAGTTACTGAAAAGCGACAACCATTCAATTCTTGCTCCCAACACAGATGCAGATACTCAGCAACTGCAGACTGGCAATAACGAGCTTAATTTCTTCGCACGTGTGGTTGCTCTTGGCACCAACGTTTCCCCGGGAACTGTTGAGAGTACCGTTACCTACACCCTGAAATACCTGTGATTCTTACGCAGTAAATAACGACAGGGAGAAGCCGTCCACGGAGGGCGTCGGACGGCTTTTATATCTGACCACGCCTGCGGGCTGTCTGTTACACGGACGACAACACGAAAGCGCCATGCCATGAAAATTACCCGGCTTGCCATTCTGATTACCCTGACATTTTCCGTCCTGAAGTCCCAGGCCACGGAGTTTAATGCCAGCCTGCTGGACAGCGGGAATCTGTCCAACGTGGACCTCACGGCCTTCAGCCGCGAGGGGTATGTGGCGCCCGGTAACTATATTCTCGATATCTGGCTCAATGACCAGACGGTACGGGAACAGTATCCGGTCAGGGTTGTACCGGCTGCCGGACGCGATGCGGCCGTCATCTGTGTGACAACCGATATGGTGGCCATGCTGGGTCTTAAGGATAAGATTATTCATGGCCTGAAACCCGTTACCGGTATCCCGGACGGGCAGTGCCTTGAGCTGCGCTCCGCTGACAGTCAGGTACGGTACAGCGCTGAAAAGCAGCGGCTGACCTTCATTATCCCCCAGGCCTGGATGCGTTATCAGGACCCGGACTGGGTCCCCCCTTCACGCTGGAGCGACGGCGTCACTGCCGGCCTGCTCGATTACAGCCTGATGGCCAGCCGCTACATGCCGCAGCAGGGGAAGACCTCTGACAGTTACAGCCTCTACGGCACCGCCGGGTTTAATCTCGGCCCGTGGCGGCTGCGCAGTGATTACCAGTACAGCCGCCTTGACAGCGGACATGGGGCATCGCAGTCCGATTTTTATCTGCCGCAGACGTATCTGTTCCGTGCCCTGCCCGCACTGCGTTCAAAACTGACGCTGGGACAGACGTACCTCAGTTCCGCTATTTTTGACTCTTTCCGCTTTGCCGGACTCACCCTGGCCAGCGATGAGCGCATGCTGCCGCCCTCCCTGCAGGGATATGCCCCGAAAATCAGCGGCATTGCGAACAGTAATGCACAGGTTACCGTCAGCCAGAATGGCCGCATTCTGTACCAGACCCGGGTGTCGCCGGGGCCTTTTGAGCTTCCCGACCTGAGCCAGAATATCAGCGGCAACCTGGATGTCAGCGTCCGGGAAAGCGACGGTAGCGTCCGGACCTGGCAGGTCAACACGGCCAGCGTCCCCTTTATGGCACGCCAGGGACAGGTTCGCTATAAGGTGGCCGCCGGACGTCCGCTGTACGGCGGGACGCATAAC
>NZ_SNMT01000044.1:0-12991 GCF_013350575.1 Salmonella sp. SG203 | reverse complement strand
AGTTGCCTGTGTTGCTGGCGGCGGAGTAGTTGCCTGTGTTGCTGGCGGCGGAGCGGTAGCCCGTGTTGCTGGCGGCGGAGCAGTCGCCTGTGTTGCTGGCGGCGGAGCAGTCGCCTGTGTTGCTGGCGGCGGAGCAGTCGCCTGTGTTGCTGGCGGCGGAGCAGTTGCCTGTGTTGCTGGCGGCGGAGTAGTTGCCTGTGTTGCTGGCGGCGGAGCGGTAGCCCGTGTTGCTGGCGGCGGAGCAGTTGCCGGTCATAACCTGCTGTTCAAGTGATCTGTCTACCTTACTCCATATCCAGTCAATTGCTCGCTGAACGAACTCAGGCATTGTGAGCTCAGCTTTAATTGTAATAGAGGCACTGGCGATTTTGCTGTCGCCGCCATCTTCACGGCTGATATCACCTTCGGCCACCGATTCGGCGTAACGGCTCTCCGCTGGCGGATAGTAGCTGAAGCAATCAAGCGGGTACTCGCACGAATGGAAGCCGGAAGAACAGGCCTTTACTTTGCCTTCATGTTCGAAGGTTTTACCGATTTCGAACTGGAAACCACAGCATGTTAAATTCTGCTTAAAACCTTTATACGTTGTTATCTGCATTACTGACTCCGTGGGCGTTTACATAAATGGTTAACGGGAAAGTGGCGCCGGGGTTACGCGCCAGCGCATCGCGTTTACGCAGCCAGTGAAGACGGCGCACCGCGTTATTGGCGGGTGCTTTCTCCACAGGCCGGAACTGTACTTTTTGCATCGTCAGTGCTCCTTTTCTCATAGGGAAGCGCACCCACCATCAGCGGGCGGGGATGAAGGTAAAACGGATGCGCTTTCTGACGAAAAAAAGGCCCGTCAGGGGTGGCGGGCAAAGATTACTCAGCACTTAGAGGGGTGATTCAGGAGTATGGGGTGGTTAAGCTGTTACGAGAACACAATCTGGAGCGTATCGGGAGGTGGCACCATCTTCCCATGTGATCCATATTTTTCCGTCGGGGCCAGGTTCAATTATTTCAATTTTTCTGGGCTTAGATAAGTGAATGAAATCAATCCGATCGCCTGCTTTAAGGTTTTGTACTTCTACCTCTTTGCTCTGTGTTTCGCGGAAACTATTCATTTTTCTATCCCCAAAGCCTGGCGGATTTCTTCAGCGCGAGCGTCGCTGCCCGCATCAAAACCCTGGTGATATACAAAGCCAATGAGGCCCTGAATAATTTCCCAATCTTCCTGATCTAATTTGGCGGACAAAAGACGTGCGACGATATTTCCGTTTGATTCAAGCCGGAAAGTGGTTGTCTTATCCTGTTTATTCCACTTTCTGGTAATTAACTGTGTAGCGTCATAACGTGGCATTGTTTGCGGCCTCTTAAACTTAGTTTTAGTGGATTAGTAAAAGGCCGAAGCCTTTGATTAATTCACTGCTCGCCCCGTCATCGGGGCGTTTCAACTTGCGTGACTTATCAGCCTGCCGCGGTGTGGTCCTCTACGCTTACCGTACGCATACGGACTCGGCGCTTACCTCGATCCCATCGGGTGCTATTTCGTTTTGCCAGGAGCATCACGACCTGCCTGTCACGCGGTTCAGATTGTTAAAGAGCGGTATTGCTTCGGCGGGTTGAGTCGCGCCGTTCGACTTGATGAAGCGTAAATTACTATGTTGATTGTATTATGTAAACCACAAATATGGTATTTAAGTGCGCAAAAATACCACGTTATTGATATTTAAGTTAATTTAGTTGGTAAGAATTTGGAGTGGCGGTATGGTGGGAGGGCTTTTTCGCCCTCTTTCTGGATGGGGTTATCTTTTGCGGCGGTAAATACGATGTTCAATCATGACCCCTACGATCTGTAAGGGGACATCTGCACTTCGTAGCACGGGATAGTCGGGATTCAGGGGGACCAGCTCAAAATCCTCAACGCCGATACCCAACGGGCGGTATTTTTTGAAAGTGGCCTCATGCCCGTTGTTCTTTGCAACGACGAACTCGCCAGGCATAGGACATAACTCCGGGTCAATTATTACAATGTCACCTTCCTTAAACTCCGGCTGCATACTGTCACCATCTATCCGCAGGGCGAAGCTGGACTCCGGTACGTCGGAATCCGCGAGAACGTATTCCATATTTCCATCCATGTCCGTAACGTCTTTTGCCTCCGTTAGCGCACCGGCCTGTACGTAACTGAGGATCGGGATGCGGCGTGTACTTATTTCCGCCAGGGGCATGATATTCTTACCGTTTAAAAGCCAGTCGGGGCTACATTTCAGCGCCTTTGAAAGCTCGATTATGTTGCGGGGTTTTCTGGTTTTTCCACTTTCAATAGTTTCGATGGATTGCTGGCTGACCCCCGCGATTGTTGCAACTTCTGTTTGTGTCATCCCGAGTTCTGTACGGCGTGCTTTAAAACGTTCTGCAAGTGACATGGTGTACCCCCTGATTCCTGGTTTTTTGCTCTCCATTATTAATACAATTTTTGTTGTAGTTGACAAACATCATTTATTGTTGCTAAATACCACATAAATTGTAGGAGGCAATAATCATGACACTTGCTACCCGAGTAAAAAACCAGCGTAAGGCTCTTGGCCTGACGCAGGTTATGCTGGCAGAACGCACAGGGATTAGCCAGCAAGCCATTAACCGCATTGAAAGCGGCCTTATATCCCGCCCCCGTTATCTGCTGGAAATAGCTGTTGCCCTGAACTGCGACCCTAACTGGCTGTTGCATGGTACTCCCGCAGATAAGGCGTAATTTATGGCTCAGATTAATCTATCGTACGGTCGGGAACTGGTAGACAACCTTCCTATGCCCTGTACTGATGCCGACTTTAACCGGACCTTTAAGCGCGTTAAAAAGTGGGCTAGTGCTATCAACGCAACTAAACAGGATACAAAAGCCCAGCTTAACGCCAAAAAAGCACGCTTGCCCTATATCTGGCATGCAATGAAGGACGCCACCAAAGGCCGTAACGCTGCTAATGCGGGCAACCGTGATGTACTCTTTATGGATATGGACGGCTGTAATGCGCCCGCATGGCACGCCTTACGCGACGCGCTGGCCTGTTTCTCATGCTTTGTATACTCAACGCCAAGCCATCTGCACCCTACTGCAAACGGTGAACATCGCTGGCGTGTCTGCCTTGAGCTGAGTCGCCAGGTCACACCCGAAGAGTACAAACGTCTTGGCCTCGCAGTTGAAACCTGGCTGATGGATTGTATCAGTCTGCTGGACGATTACGCCGTCAAGTGGGACCACAGTGTTTACAACCCGGATCATATGGTTTTTGTTCCGGATGAAAAGGCCATCTTTGAGCGTTTTACAGGGGAACCCGTTGACGTTGATATGCTGCTGGCCAGCGCACCGGAAATTAACGCTCCTGAACGAGCTAAAGTTTCCGCAGACCCTGATGACCTGTCACGCATCGTTGACCTGAACGGCATTAGTAAACAGACCTTTGACGATTTGCGGGCGGTGATGTGGCATCCGGCGGTACTGGCCGACGCTGAGCCCGGATGTAATAAATACTCATTTTGGGCGGCGATGGGTAATCGTCTGGCATGGTTCAAAGGTACTGACTGGGAAGAGGAGGCCCGCCAGTTGTGGCTGGAATGGTCCATCGCGGGCGGCGATGACGGTAAAAGTGCTGAACATAAGTGGGACAGCGACCAGCTCACCGCCGACCGTACCGGATACCAGGCTATTTTCGCCCGCGCGAAACAGCTTGGTGTTGCCAATCCGGCGACTGAGCGCCAGTGTGATTCTGTCGCCAGTGTGGACGACTTCGAAGACCTGACCAGCACAGGCGTTGCTGAGCCGTTACCGCTGCCCGCGTTCGAACGTGACAACCGGGGGCGGATTGAGGCCGAAATCCTTAACGCGGTCAAAGCGGTTGCCCGTCCTGATTTTATCGGCGTCGATATCCGCTTTGACCAGTTCCGCGACGAAATCATGTTAGCCCCCGCTGGCTCCGGTCAGTGGCGACCGTTCACTGATGCTGATTATGTGGAACTTCGTATGACAATGGCGGAACGCGGATTTAAACCCGTGGGGCGGGAGCTTATCCGCGACGCCGTTTTACAGGTTTCCAGCGAGCAGCCTTTTGACTCCGCGATCACCTGGCTGGACGAGCTGGAGTGGGACGGCGTGCCGCGCATCGACACTTTTTACCATACGCACTTCGGTACCGCCGACACCGCATACACCCGCGCGGTATCCCTGTATATGTGGACGGCGCTGGCGGGCAGGGTACTGGAGCCAGGCATCAAAGCCGATATGGTGCCTATTCTCGTTGGTCCGCAGGGTTGCGGCAAATCTTCCGGCGTGGAGGCGCTGAGCCCTGATCCCATGTTCTTTACTGAGATATCTTTCGCGGAAAAAGACGACGACCTCGCGCGCAAGATGCGCGGGCGTCTGCTTGCGGAGATTGGCGAGCTGCGCGGCCTCAATACCAAAGAACTCGAATCAATCAAGGCATTCGTGACGCGAACCCATGAGAACTGGATACCTAAATATCGTGAGTTCGCCACGCAGTTCCCGCGTCGCCTGGTGTTCATCGGTACCACCAACGAGGACGAGTTCCTCGCGGATAAGACCGGTAACCGTCGCTGGTTACCCGTGGAGGTGTCGAAAGTCGATGTACAGGCCATCAGGCGCGACCTGTTGTTGCTGTGGGCGGAAGCCCGCGAGACGTTTACGCGCTCCGGCGGTATCCAGTTCCGCGATGCTGAGCGCCTCGCTGCGAGTGTACACGAAAAATACACGATTAAAGATGCCTGGCTGGAAACGGTCGAAAAGTGGCTTGATACGCCGGACATGCTGACGGAGGAAATCCCCCGAACTCGCAAATTTTTACGCGCAAGCGACGTACTGCGCGATGCGATTGGCTTAAATCCCAGCCATATCGGAAAACGCGAAGAAATGCGAATTAGCAATGTTTTGCAAAAGTGTGGTTATAAGCGCGTTCAGCGTCGTGTTGACGGGAAAAAAATGAGGATTTTTGAACCGGCGTCCCAACCTGACCCAACCTTATAAAGCAGGTTGGGACGCTGTAACAGGCTGAAAATGTTAATAAGTTCCAACCGTCCCAACCGTCCCAACCTTTTTACTAGAAACCCCATATATATATATAAGCCGCTTGGGGAAAAGGTTAGGAAACAGATGGGACAGGCTGGGGCAGGTTGGGACAGGGCGAATTAGTAACTTTTTTGCAAGAAACTGCAAAATTACAGGAATTTTTGCAAAAACAGGCAGATGACCCCGGAACGACGCAGACGGGAGGGAGCAACCAGCTCTCAAATATTTTTTATAGATTAAAATAGAGGTCCAAAACATGATCCGGAGAGACATGCAGGAAGTGCTGGAGAGGTGGGGGCGATGGGCGGCCAGCGAGGAGTATTGCTCAATGGTGGACTGGCCCTCGTTGTCGGTGCTGCCGCAGCGCCTGCCTGAGGCTTCGGGTAAGCCGGGCTGTTCTGACGAGGACGGCATAGCGATCGACAGTTGCATTGCGCAGATGAGTCTGGTCTGCCCGCAGGATGAGTTGTTGATCGTGGGTCTGCGCTTCATAGGCGGCCTGTCGCTACGCGCAATTGCCGAAGCTATGGATATACCGCTCTACGATGTCAGAAAGGCGCTGAGCGCGTTTGAGGCGTTTTTAGCGGGGTGTCTGCTGGCGTACGGGATCACCCTCGACATGGACCCGGAAGTGGCTGAACTGAAATCGCTTGTGTGCGCACAAAAAGATGTGCTATGGTTATAGCATCTAAAATTGTATTCCGACTTCTGAAAGGCTCCGCTGATCCCGGAGCCTTTTTTATCGCCTCAGGACGGCAGACTGCTGAAAACAGGCGTTTCGCAATGAAAACGGGCTATTCACTTTTCGGGGTGTTTTATGCAGGATTTATTCACGCGGTTTTTGCCGCTTAACGGCTGAAAATGGCGCTCTCATGTGGTTTCTGTGGTGAGTGTGTTTTTGCCAGGGCGTATAAGCACCATTATGTTAAATAGGGGCATTTTTTAACAAATTTAACAGACCGCCGTGATGGCGGTCCGGGGTTACTTCTGAAGCGCTGAAGCGTAGAGCCTGACGGCTTCCGCAATGATGGCGGACTGAGGATGTCCTGTCTGCGCTGAGAGGGTGGCGATAAGTTCAATAGTTTCAACCGGCAGTTTGTAGCCTTTAGGACGCACACCGCGCTTTTCGTCGCTTCTGCGCTGGATAACGGCTGTTGACTGTGCCATGTTTAACTCCTAATATCGGAATGAGGGCTGGAGGGGATTTCTCCCCTCCACCTGATTGTCTTAGTAAGCTGGCGAGCTGATAACCAAGAGCACAATCAGGATGATGATTAACTTCATCATAACCCCTTCCTTGTGTGGAGCCCCGCTTCGGTGGGGCTCTTCCCGTTTCAGCGTTCTGCTGATGAAATAATTATAGATGCACCTATAATTTAATGCAAGCCTTTTCTCCCCGAAAAGCCAGATAATTAGCGGATTTAGAGAACCGAGCCGTAGCCCCTGACTATCCTGTTTTTATCCGTGATAGTTCACGCTGCGGACTTCTACCATTAGCCCGGCTGCGCGATGGCGTGGCCTTTCTTTTTCCATTCACAGGACACCCATTTTGAATCTCGAAAAGCACACTACGTGGCTGGCCTACCTGTGGGCGTTTATCAGTGGCCTGTTTGCTCAATGGACGCTGAATGACTACGGCGCGTTGATTGGCATCATCCTCGGTATCGGAACGTTTCTGGTTAATCGCCACTACAAACAGCAATCCGCGCAGGCGCAGAAAGACCAGGTGGCAGCGATGGAGAAGCGTAATCAGATACTGGAACAGCTTGCCAGCAGGCCGGATAGTTCGCTGAAATCGCTGGTACTCACCGCAGAAGAATCGGAGGGAGACGATGGCGCTAAGGACGAAAGTTAAATACGGTCTTTCCGCCGCCATGTTGGCCCTGATTGCTGCCGGTGCGTCGGCTCCGGTGTTACTGGATCAGTTCCTGGATGAGAAGGAAGGCAGTCACCTGACTGCCTACCGCGATACAGGCGGTATCTGGACAATCTGCCGGGGTGTGACCCGCATTGATGGTAAGCCAGTCGTGAAAGGCCAGCGACTGACTCAAAGCCAGTGTGACCACTACAACGCCATTGAGCGTGACAGGGCGCTGGCATGGGTCAATAAAAATGTTCATGTACCGCTGACAGAACCGCAGAAGGCTGGGATTGCGTCATTCTGCCCGTACAACATCGGTCCCGGTAAATGCTTCCCGTCCACGTTTTACCGGAAGCTGAACGCCGGAGACCGGAAAGGAGCATGTGCGGAAATCCGCCGGTGGGTATATGACGGCGGTCGGGACTGCCACAACAGGGAAAATCAGTGTTACGGTCAGGTGATACGCCGTGACCAGGAATCAGCGCTGACGTGCTGGGGGATAGACCAGTGAAATACTTACCCACAACGGTATGTTTTGTCGCGGCTGCTTGTCTTGCCGCTCATGGTATTGACGGCTGGGGATGGTTCCTTTTTATCGGCGTTATTCTTGTATGAACCGCATAACCACGGGCGTAATAGCCTCATTGTTGGTTGTGGCCGTTGCGCTGGCGTGGACTACAGAACGCTACCACGGTAACGCGGTCCGCTACAAAGACCAGCGCGACACCGCCAATCACAGCCTGGAGCTGGCGAACGCGACAATTACCGACATGACGAAGCGCCAGCGTGATGTTGCTGCCCTTGATGCGAAATACACGAAGGAATTAGCTGATGCGAAAGCTGAGAATGATGCTTTGCGCGATGATGTCGCCGCTGGCCGTCGTCGCCTGCTCGTCAACGCCACCTGTCCCGCAATGCCGACAGGTAAATCCACCTCCGCCGCCCGCGTGGATAATGCAGCCCGCCCCCGACTGGCAGACACCGCTCAACGGGATTATTTCACCCTCAAAGAGCGAGTGACGACGATGCAAAAGCAACTGGAAGGGGCGCAGGACTATATCAGAACGCAGTGCAAGAAAAGAAATGAAGAAAGTAATAAACAAAGAAATTAACTAAGTTATCGGGACAATTCACTATGACTAAGAAGCTGAAAGCAAAGCAGGATATGTTTTGCCGCGAGTTTCTTGTCGATCTGAACGCCACACAGGCTGCTATCCGGGCGGGGTATTCACAAAAATGGGCCGCTCGTTGCGCTCACGCGCTGGTGAGCCAGCCAGCCATCAAAGCACGTATCAACGAGCTGAAGCAGGAACGAATCGACCAGTTGGGCGTTGACGCGAAATATGTACTGTGTCGCCTGGTGGAGATCGACAGGATGGACATCGGCGACATCTTTAACGACGACCTGACCCTGAGACCACTGTCTGAGTGGCCGGAGGTGTGGCGGCGATACATGAGCGGCGTCAACCTTGTCGAGCTGTTTGAAGGAAAGGGGGAAGACCGTGAGATGACAGGCATCCTCAAGAAACTGAAATGGCCGGACAAGGTGAAAAATCTGGAGATGCTGGGGCGTCATGTTGCCGTTCAGGCGTTCAGGGACAACGTGAAAACCGAACTTTCCGGGCCGGGGGGCGGTCCGGTCCGGACTGAGAATACCGAACTGACGCCGGAACAGGCGGCGGAGGCGTACAAAAAAATGATGGGTGGATGATTATGCCGTTACCGTTTCCCTTTGACTTTAAAAAGCCGGATTACGTGCAGGTTTTTGAATGGCGAATGGAACGTTTACAGCGTATCCGCCAGAACCCCGAAATGCTGCCCGCACTGAAGCAGTTTTACCGTACCAGTCCCGCCCAGTTCATCATTGACTGGGGCATGACGACAGACCCGCGTAATCTGGATTATGGGTTGCCGGTCACTATTCCGTTTCTGCTGTTCCCTAAGCAGGAAGAGTGGGTTGAGTGGATCATGGCGCGCTGGCAGAAACGTGAGAACGGCCTGACCGAAAAAAGCCGTGAGATGGGGCTTAGCTGGACGTCGGTTGGTCTTGCCTGCACGTTGTGCCTGTTTAACCGCGAGATGATCATCGGTTTTGGCTCCCGCAAGGAAGAGTACGTCGACAGTACGGTGGACCCGAAAGCACTGTTCTGGAAGGTCCGCAAATTTATTTCAACCCTGCCTGCGGAGTTCCGGGGAAGCTGGGACGAGCGAAGACACTCGCGCTTTATGAGCGTGGAGTTTCCGGACTCGGGTGCCATTATCAAAGGCGAGGCGGGCGACAATATCGGTCGCGGTGACCGCTCAACGCTGTACTTTGTGGACGAATCGGCGTTTCTGTCCCGGCCACAACTGATAGACGCTGCCCTCTCCCAGACCACGCGCTGCCGTATTGACCTTTCCTCGGTTAACGGTATGAACAACCCGTTCGCGCAGAAGCGCCACGGCGGAAAAATCCCGGTATTCACGTTCCACTGGACCAGTGACCCGCGTAAGGATAAGGCCTGGTACGACAGGGAGTGTGAAAAAATAGATGATCCGGTCATCGTGGCGCAGGAGCTTGACCTGAATTACCAGGCATCGGCGGAAGGCATACTCATTCCGGCAGAATGGGCGCGCGCGGCGGTGGATGCGCATATTGAGCTGGGCATTCAGCCCTCAGGTATGCGCATCGGCGCAATGGATGTTGCCGACGAAGGGCGGGATAAAAACGCCTGTTCTCTTCGTTACGGTTTTTTGCTGGATGATGTACAGGAATGGTCGGGCAAGGGCAGCGACATCTATGACTCAGTGGTGAAGGTTTTCGGCCTGTGCGATGACTTTGGCGCGGATGAATTTCGCTTCGACGAGGACGGATTGGGCGCTGGCGTCCGGGGCGATGCCCGCGTTATCAACGAGCTGCGGGAAGCGGAGGACAGGGGATGCATTACCGCCACGCCGTTCAGGGGCAGCGGTGGTGTTTTTTATCCTGACAATGAAGCCGTTCCGGGTGATAACGGCAGACCTGCACGGCTGAACCGGGACTTTTTCGCCAATGCCAAAGCGCAGGGATGGTGGCACTTGCGTAAGTTGTTCCGCAATACGTGGCGGGCCCGTGAAGGCATGGACTACGACCCCGACCAGATTATCTCCATTAACGGCAACATGAAGAATAAAGACAGGCTGCTTACGGAGCTGTCCCAGCCGACATGGTCAAAAAATACCGTGGGTAAAATTCTGGTCGACAAGCAGCCGGACGGCACAAAATCGCCCAACCTGGCTGACTCGGTAATGATTGCTTATGCCCCGATGGAAATGCCGATTGTAATTTCTGACGATTTTATGGAGTTGATCTGATGTGGCCTTTTAAGCGTAAAAAAATGGTGACACCGCCTGAAAGGCCGCCTGAACCACAACCAATGGTAATAAGCGATGAAGCGATTGCTTCAGTGGCATCAAAACCACGGCGTGAATTTGCCCGCTATGAGCCACCGGCGGGGGTCATACCTGAAGACCTGCGTAACGCCGTTCTGGCGATGGACTCGACTCCCTACGATACACTGAACCGCCAGTATCCTGATTTTGTGTACGGAGGATTTCCGGGCTATCCGTACCTTGCCATGCAGGCTCAGTTACCGGAATACCGGCGCATGGTCAGTGTGATTGCCGAGGAGATGACCCGCAAGTGGATAAAGGTTAAGGCGGTCGGGGAGGGCGACGACAGCCGCGCGCCGCGTATAGCGCAGCTTACTGATGCGCTGGAGCGCTATAACGTACGGGATGCCTTCAGGCTGGCGGTTGAGCATGACGGCTTTTTCGGGCGGGGGCAAATTTATATCGACGTGCGTTCGCCATCGGGTATGTCGGCCTGGACTGACCTGGCGGAGCTGGAATCAAGGCTGTTTATTTCCGACAAAAAAATCCCGAAAGGTTCCCTGCTGGGGCTTCGTGTTATTGAACCTGTCTGGACGTATCCGGGTATGTATAACGCGGATAATCCGCTGAGTGATGATTTTTATCGACCGTCCGAATGGTACGTAATGGGAAAAACGGTTCACGCCAGCCGCATGATTGATCTTATTTCCCGCCCGGTTCCGGACATGCTGAAGCCGGCCTACAACTTTGGCGGCCTGTCACTGGTTCAGATTGCCGAGCCTTACGTCAACAACTGGCTGCGTACACGCGACAGCGTGGGCGATATGCTGCATTCGTTTTCACTGAACGGGATCATGACGGACCTGAGCCAGGTGTTACAGGGGAAAAAGGACCCGAATTACGCAAAACGCGCGGATCTGTTTAACCGTACCCGTGATAACCGGGGGCTGCTGATACTGGACAAGCAGAAAGAAGAGTTTTTCCAGTTCAACACACCCCTGAATGGCCTCGACACCCTTCAGGCGCAGGCACAGGAGCACATGTTCTTTGTCAGTGCCATACCGTCAGTAAAGTTCGCCGGGCTGAGTCCTACGGGACTGAACGCGTCGAGTGAGGGTGAAATCCGTGTGTTTTACGACACCATCGCTGCACTTGCCACTCGCCTTCTGAAGAAACCGCTGAAAAAGGTACTGGATATTATTCAGTTGTCTGAGTTCGGCGATATCGATCCTGATATCACTTTTGAATTTGAACCCCTGCATGAACTGACGCGCGAGCAACTGGCGAATATCCGTAAAACTGAAGCGGAAACAGATCAGATTTACGAGAGCGCCGGAGCGGTGACCAATAACGAGGTACGCGAACGGCTGGCTACTGCACCGGACAGCCCGTACAGCGGTATTGACCTGAGCGGAGAAATCGAAATTGACGACACCGAAGAAAATCCGCCGCAGGACCCGAACGCAGACCCTGAGACGGATTTCACCCAACGCGGGGATTGAGGCCTGGTACCGCAGACAACTGGATAATGCCGTCAGTGAGATGCACAACAGCGTACTTTACTGGCTGCGGGCTGAGTACCGTAAAACAGACCTCGCGCAGGATGCGTCCCCCGTTAACCTGATGCGTGGAGCCATGCAAAAACTTGCCAGGCGCTGGCAGAAAAAGTTTGACGAAATGGCCCTGCGGCTGGCGAGGCGGTTTGCCGGTGATGTCCTGAAAAACAGCGATGCGTCACTGTCCACTGCGCTCCGTGATGCCGGGTTTACGGTTCCTTTCCGTATGACAGCGGAGATGAATACCGCACTTCAGGCCAGCATCACGGAGAATGTGAACCTCATTCGCTCCATCCCGCAGCAACATCTCACCCAGGTGGAAACACTGGTCATGCAGTCTGTTGGCAGGGGGCGTGACCTGAAAACTCTGACCGATGAGCTGGAAAAACGCTACGGCGTCACACGACGGCGCGCGGCGCTGATTGCCCGCGACCAGAACAATAAAGCGACCTCGGTAATGCAGGCGGCCAGGCAACGCTCGGTGGGCATCACTGAAGGTATCTGGCGGCATTCCCGCGCGGGTAAAACATGGCGTCCGTCGCATGTGAAGGCGAACGGTAAACGGTTTGACCTGCGAAAGGGGATGTTTCTGGATGGTAAGTGGGTACTGCCGGGCGAAGAAATCAGCTGCAAGTGCGGCTGGGATGCCGTTATTCCCGGACTGGAGAAAAGATGATTATTACCGAAATGCTGGCGTTTGACCGGGCATCGGTAAGGCAGTTCGATAAAGTGGGTCGCCTCCGGATTGAGCGCAGTAATCTCAGCAAGGCGAACGTCTGCGGTTATTTCGGGCATGAAATACCGGGGGCGGAAGCGCTGGGACTCGACCCTCAAAAACTTTATCAGCTTTATCGTGACCCCGATGAACTGCGCAAGGCAGTTTCAACCTTCAACAATATTCCCGTTCTGTGCCGACACAAACCCGATTATCCGGGCGCGCCCGCGCGCGAGTACCGGGTGGGTACGACTCATGCCAGCAGCGAGTTTGACGGTACCTATCTGGTTAACGGCATGTCCATCTGGGACAACTCCGCCATCGCGGGGATAGAAACAGATGAACAACGGGAAATCTCATCGTCATATGCCTATGTGGCAGATATGACGCCGGGAACCACCCCCGACGGTGAACCGTATGACGGCGTTATGCGGAATATCGTGGGAAAT
>NZ_SNMT01000043.1:0-17419 GCF_013350575.1 Salmonella sp. SG203 | reverse complement strand
GAACCGGATGGCGCTGAAGCGGTGGTGTGACTCCCCGGAGCATCGCCGTCAGCTGCGGGAGATATGCCGTGGCACGGTGCCGTTCATGCTGCCGCCGGAAGCGGGGCGGGACCTGGCATGGCGGCGTGAGGCATGGGCGCATCTGGAACGGGTGTACCCGGAGACGCTGAAGCAACTGCTGTCGTTGTCGGGAGGAAAGGAATTGAGCCATCAGGCTGTCCGGGGAGAACGGTATGCCGGCGCGGTGCTGTACAGCCTGCTGAAAGAATGGCTGGAAGAGTACGGAGAGTGACGCTTCGGCAGCCAGTTCTGCGCGCTGTTTACAATGCGGCTCAATCAGGGGCCAGAAAAGAACCTGTTCAGGGATTTGTATATCTGCCTGATTTTGATGTGTTCAGGCAGGTTAACTTATGGAATAAAAACGCCGACAGGCTCTCATAACATGAGCCGGAAGTATTCTTCGGTAATGTTACCGGGTGGTCTCGCTCAGTGGTAATATGCACCTTGTAAAGGAGATATCCTGCTGTGAGCGAAACATCATTTGTTGATTTATCCTGAACGGGTTATTCATCGCTGTGTAAGTGTCATCACCAGGAGCCCGGGGGCAGCCTGTAGCCATGCGTAATTTACTGAGAAAATTAAGAGTATGGTTTCCGCCACCAGTTATCCTGGTACTATTCCTCGCCGCAGATGCGGCGACGATGATCCCGCGTTTTACTTTCAGGGTGGTGAATACCACGTTAAGCGCATTGCTGGCTATTGCCAGTCTGGCGGTGATACTGCATACCGTGTGGCAGATGTGGATGAAACGCACGACACTGAACCCGCTTCACGCAGAAAAATCGACCACGCTTGTTACCGGCGGATGTTACGCCTGGAGTCGCAACCCGATCTATCTTGGAATGAGTGGACTCCAGTCGGCCTTTGCTCTCTGCATCGGTAGCTTCGCCGGGATACTGGCGGTACCGCTTTTTATGCTGGTAATTGCCAGATTGCATATCGATTTTGAAGAGGAACAATTGCGAAAACATTTCGGGCTGGAATGGGAACATTATGAACGGCAGGTTCGTCGTTGGTTATAGTAATATCCGGCGGTTGTGAAAATATTTTGAATAACTTCTGAGCTGAAAGGGATGCGGTGTATCATATGCGGGTTGCAATCAGGATTGCTGAAGGAGCTTGTTTAGGATTTTGTGTAAATGCCTTTTCTCAATAGTGACCGTCCAGGCGGTCACCGAACCCGATAATAAAGCGGCTCATCGCCATACGCCAGTCCTTCAGCGGCATTGTCCATTTCTGTGAGGCCGCCCCGATGCCATCCTGCCCTGGGATCGCGCCGCGGTGGATGCGACCACGGAGATTAAGGTGGCGCTGCGCCTCGCCGGCACGCCGATCGGCCCGAACGACACGGCGATCGCCGGGCACGCCATCGCCGCCGGCACCGTGCTGGTGACAAACAATATGAGGGAGTTTGAGAGGGTGCCGGGGCTGAGTCTGGAAGACCGGGTAAAGTAGCAGCGAAGAATTGCAGGGTACTGACGTCCGCTTTGTGTCCAGGCTGTGTCAAAAACGGACGTCGGCTGAATTGAAAGTGCGTGCGCGCATCGGTGCCGATCATGATTTCGCCAAACCACGATCGATTCAGATGCCATTTTGCAGTATCAGTAACATCGATGCAGATCATCAAATAACAGAATGGGTCAAAAGTGATCCTAATAAATGTTATTCAGCGATCCTGCTAAGTGTTATTAGCCGGTCTTCGGTAATGTTATTGGGGGATCTCACTCAGTGGTAATACGCAACAAGTCCGTTTATCTGGCCCTGGGGATTAACCTTCAGGGGGAGAAAGAACTGTCAGGGCTGTGGATAGCCAAAAATGAAGGGGCTAAATTCTGGCTGTCGGTTATGACCGAACTTAAAAACTGCGGATTACAGGATATTTTCATCGCCTGCTGTGACGGTCTCAAAGGCTTTCCTGAAGCCATAGAAGCTGTTTATCCGCAGACGCAGGTGCAGCTATGTCTGGTGCACCAGGTCCGGCACTCACTGCGTTATGCTGGCTGGAAAGAGCGTAAAGCTGTGGCCGCAGATCTGCGCGCTATTTATCTGGAAGCAACAGAGCACGCGCTGGAGGCTTTCTCCGCCAGATGGGATGATAAGTACCCAACCATCAGCCAGTCCTGGCGAAACAACCAGGAACGACTGATAGTCATTTTTGATTTTGCGCCGGAGATCCGCAAGGCTATCTATACGACTAATGCGATAGAGTCGCTGAATGGCTCGCTACGCAAAATCACGAAGACACGGCGGGTATTCCCGACGGATGAATCAGTGTTGAAACTGCTGTACCTTGCGCTACACAATATCTCGGCAAAATGGACGATGCCGATCCAGAACTGGAAACTCGCAATGAGCAGGATTGACTACCACGGACCGAAAGGTCAAGGAGAGAGATTATGAGAGTACTTATGTCGCTACCGTTTATTATGGCTTTAACAGGATGTGTGCAAAAACATGAGATATCCGAGCCTTTATCAATAACCTGTCTACCCTCTAACAAAGTTTCTGTCCGCTACTATGATAATCCTGACAAAAATATGGATGAGACAGCTTATAGAGCGAAAATCAACCAGATTATTTCATCAAAAATATACAATCCATCGTTATATAAAGGTCAGCAATGTACAGCGATACTTAATGCCAGGAATAAGATTGCATCGGTGGAAAGTGGTGATGTGAGAATTTGTTCTGCTTTGTTATACGCAATAGCCTCTTCATCGTTTCCCTCAGTACCTGCCGGGGTTCATGAACAGGATGCAAATGCTTTAATGAATATATCTGTTATTGTTAAGTTTTAAGGTCGGTTCTCACGTTATTTTTAGAAAGCGAATCATAGAGACCTGAAATCGTCTGTCTTAGTCCCCTGGGAGTACACCATCCGGAGCATATACTTCGGCAGCGGCAAACCTTCATTTTGCAAAAGGCGGTACTGTTTATTCTCCTGATCTCAGCATGTATAGCGGTCAAATTCCGACTAAACCGACGTTCTTCAAGTTTGCTCATGGCGGTGGTGTGGCAGGTGAAACCGGACCTGAAGCTATTCTCCCGCTGGCGCGTGACAGTCGCGGTTACATGGGAGTGCGTCTGGCTGATAAAGGAGGGAAACAGCAGCTTCCCCCGATCCAGATCACCGTGACGCAACACATTGACCAGCGAGGAACGGACCAGAAAGACCAGGCGGCAGCGCAGCGCAATCACCAGCAACTGACAAAAATGATGAGTGACATGATTGGCATAAAGATAAACCAGACCCTGGATAACGCCATGAGGCCTGGTGGAAAACTGGCAGTGGTGCGCTGATGCTGGCGGCGCACCCGTCGTAGCAGGAGGTCAGTCGATAAACAAAGCGGGAGACAGGTCAAATCGTGATGCCAATTTTTTGATATGGTTGACGCTGAGATTGCGCTTTCCGTTCAGTACACGGGACACCATTGATTTGGACCCGATTTCGTTCTGGAAATCAGAAGTGGTAAGGCCGTGCTGATCCATGAGTGTACGGAGCATTGCAATACCCGCAGGAATGGAGTTCATTTCTTCCCGAAGTGTAACAATTTCAGCCTGATTGTCTTCGTAGGTACGAATTCGGGCGCAGACGATATCCAGTAACGGACTACAGGGATTTTCCATTAACAGATGTTCGACAAGTTCCAGAGCCTCTTCATAGTCCTTATCGTCGGGACTATCCCCAAGAAGTGGAACGGCAGCTATAAGGGCATTAGTCGCTTTAAGGGCATCGGCAACGATCATTATCTTTTCCCCTTTGTGCGGTGTTGGGAAGTAAACCTGTCATACTCACTATGATTGAATACGTGGCGAACATAAAATTTCTGACTTTCGAAAAAAATAATCACAATAATTCTTAGATGATTATTTGCAATATCAATAACATAATGCTTATCCAGATATTTAAAATTATCCAGTGATGGATAGATTTTTTTCAGTGCGTCAGGTGACGGACAGTTACCCTTTTCTATGTTTCTGCCGAACTGTAAAAGTTCTTTTCTATACTGAGGGTGTCTGCGAACAGCCTCATGGATTGCTTTCATAGAAATAAGGTGCATTGAGTTTATTCCATTCGCTATGTTTAAATATAATACCCTAAGTTGCCATTATGTCAACTTAGGGTATCGGATTTGTGAGGATATCAATGAAAACACTGGACTGGCCTGTAGACCAGACCTTGCAGGTGAAGGTTGCGCCACGCGTCAGAGTAGTCAAATTCGGGGACGGATACGAACAGCGTGCGCCGGATGACTGAATACTGACCTGCGGATCTACACCGTAAAATTCAGCGCAGAATCAGCCGATATTAATATTATTGACCAGTTCCTGACGGAACATGCCGGGTATAAGGCGTTTATCTGGCTGCCGCCGGATCGCTACATAACGAGAAAGTTTAAGTATGCAGAGTGGAGCAAGGAGGTTAGCGGCCTGTGGGACACGCTGACGGCGACGTTTGAGCAGGTAATAGCATGAACACTGTGGCAGGAATATTTACATAAGGGAATTTCGTTTTATGTGATCTATATGCCAGAAAATTTATTAGCAGTGTTTATTTGTGATAACATTAATTAATTTACTTAATTTGATAACATTATTTACATTTAGAGATGGTTAGGCTCTATTTTTTGTTTATCTGCCTACAATTTCATATGCATGTCCATTAATGACAACATCTGACGTGGATAATTCAATAACAAAGGATAAAAATATGAAAAAGTATGTGGTGGCATTATCTTCAGTAGCAATGGCAGTAATGTTGGCGACGACAGCGCAGGCTGCTGAAATCTACAATAAAGACGGAAATAAACTCGATCTTTATGGGAAGGTTGACGGGTTGCATTATTTCTCAAAGGATAAATCGCAGGACGGCGACCAGACCTATATGCGTTTAGGCTTCAAAGGTGAAACGCAGATTAACGACAACCTGACTGGTTATGGTCAATGGGAATATCAGATTCAGGGAAATCAGCCTGAATCAACGAATAAGTCCAAAACACGTCTGGCATTTGCTGGACTGAAATTCGGTGATTATGGTTCATTCGATTATGGTCGTAACTACGGCGTTCTGTACGACGTGGAAGGCTGGACCGATATGTTACCGGAGTTTGGTGGTGATTCTTATACAAACGCTGATAACTTTATGACAGGACGCGCTAACGGAGTGGCGACCTATCGCAACACTGATTTCTTCGGATTAATCGATGGCCTGAATTTTGCCCTGCAATATCAGGGTAAAAATGGTGGAACAAACGAAACTAACAATGGCAGAGATGTGAAGAGCCAGAATGGTGATGGCTTTGGCTTATCTGCGGTGTATAACATTGATGGATTCAGTGCTGGTACCGCTTATACTAACTCAGATCGTACAAATGCACAGCAGTCCGAGACTTACAATAATGGTAAACGGGCTGAAGCGTGGACGGCGGGTCTGAAATACGACGCAAACAATGTTTATCTGGCTGCTATGTATGCACGCACCCGTAATATGACGTGGGTTGCTATTGGTAAAGACAGCCGAATTGGTAAAGATCGTGGATTGGAGAAGGATTCTGGTGCGTTTACCAATAAAACAGACAACTGGGAAGTTGTTGCACAGTATCAGTTCGATTTTGGTTTGCGTCCTTCAGTTGCTTACCTGCAATCCAGGGCTCGGGACACCGGATATGGTGATTTCGATCTGGTGAAATATACTGATATTGGTGCAACCTATAGCTTTAATAAAAACATGTCCGCATATGTTGATTATAAAATCAATCTGCTGAATAAAAAGCACAATCCGGCAGGTCTGCCTACCGACGACATTGTGGCTACAGGTCTGGTTTATCAGTTCTGACAGAACTGATAATTCAGAGGCAGACAGAATTTTTAACCCTCATTCTGTCTGCACCACGAAGTACTTAACTTTCATTTTATTTAAGCCTTTTAATGTTTTGTTCCTTTATTATTAATTTCGGACGCCTCATGGCGTCCTTTTTTATGGGTGAACACCATGCAGGACATACCCCAGGATACCCTGAACGAAACCACCAGAGCGGAACAGTCCGCAAGACCGGATTTGTGGGAGTTCGATTTAACCGCGATTGGCGGTGAGCGTTACTTCTTCTGTAACGAGGCGAACGAAAAAGGCGAGCCGTTAACCTGGCAGGGGAGGCAATACGAACCGTACCCGATACAGACACAGGATTTTGTTTGACTATAACGGCCACAGATGGGATTACGGCAAGTCCACGCAGGACAGAATGAGTATCTCACTGGTGATGGCAAAACGTAATGCACTGCCGGAGGGGGGTGCCTGGATGGACGGCGAAAATAACATTGTTCCGATGGATAACGCCGGACTGATAGCGCTGGCGGAGGCGATTGAGCAGGCGATGTTTGAAAAGGGGATGCAGATAAACCAGCGCCAGTTACAGATGAAGGCGGAAGTGGAATTCCTAACCATGCTGGAGGCTGTAAGGTCTTATATGGTTGGCTGGCCGGGCTGACATGACCTGACTGGCCGAAAGGGAATTAAAAAAAGTGGGTGCAGCACAACGAAACACCCGAAAAAGATATCCAGGAAATAAAGATTGTCGAAACCCTTCTTTTATCATACAGGTAGAGTCGTAATTACCATGAGTCGTTTCACAACTCCGGCAATTCTGGAAATGCTGGATCATTACTTATGGCGCGTATACGAACCTTTCGAATTTTACCTCAGTGACGTAATCAATGTACCAGCCGGATTTGTCACTGACCTTGCCAGTGTGCCGCGCATATTCTGGTCACTGATGCCGCCTGACGGGCGATATGCTAAAGCAGCGATCATCCATGATTACCTGTACGACAACGCGCTACGCACGAAGCGGGAAGTCGATCGGATATTCCTGGACGGAATGACGGTGCCGGGTGTGCCGAAATGGAAACGGACGGTGATGTATTGGGCGGTAAGGCTGTTTGGGCGAGGGAAGTATGGGAATAGCATAAAGGTAGTGTGAAGTGTAGTGCCTGGCATTGCTATGCGTATTCTACCCCCTACCAGAGGAATGATACTTCGCCAGACACTACAGGCTATTTATGCAGCTTTCTGGTGGAGAGATCAAGCACAGCTATCAAAATAATGACAAACAAAAATATAACACCAGTCCCCAACATAATAAGTATTGTTTTACTCATGAACCCACCAAAAAAAGAGGGGCGTCGGATCACACCCCCATCAAAAATATCTACGAAAATAATATTAACGATATCCGTACAGGGAAGGTGTACTGATATCAGCACTGTTTTTTCATACTCAGCAGATGCAGGTCAAGCCAGAAAAATGTATTGGTCTTATGAGATTAAGTGATAGGTGTGACACCCGACAACGTGAAAGATTACCTGGAACACGTTGGGTCGTGTATTCGGGCGTCACTATCCATTTATGACAGAAATTATAACGAATCGCAACAGAACGCGGAGAGATTTAAAGCATTATCAAAAATATTGTTCTGTCAGGATAACTATGGTATTACGCAAAAAAGTGGGGCTGCTTGTGGAGCCCCGACAGGGGCAGGATTATGACTGGCACTTTATAGTGCTCTTTGTTCATATTTACTTGCGTAGGCAGGTAATAAATGTCAATAAAAAAATAAGGTTGTCTGGGTGAAACATGTAGTCGATTACACAAAGGAGAAAACATAAAAAATGGGGCCATCAGACCCCAAAATAACAGTTACATAGAGACAAGGAAGTTCAGTATCTTTATTTCATACATAGTGAGTGAAAAACTATGAGACGTTTCACAACCCCTGCAATTCTGAAAATGCCGGGCTATTATCTGTGGCGCGTACACAACCTCTTCGGGTTTTAGTTAAGCGACGACAACAGCGACGTGATCGAAATGCCAACAAGATTCGTTACCGACCTTGCCATCATCCCCTCATATCCTGGACATTTATGCCTACAGTTTAAGTGTATTGGGCGGTAGGTGCGGCTGTTTGAGAGGAGAGTGTACCAAAAACGGCTATTGTTAAAAAGAACGGGTACTTTAGGTACCCGTTATCGATAAAGGCAACTGGTTATGTTTTATAGGTATGAGGTTATTTCACATCTTCGCCGTATATTTATTTCATAACCAGATTATAAAAAACCTTGATAGATTTCACATCTTCTGATATTCAGTATTCAGAAATCGATTATAATAACAAGCGATATCATAATAATAATTATTTCGAACACAGGGCACCCTATACAGACAGGGGAGTGACGCCCATGAGCGCAGTGGAAGGAGGCTCAGATCATCCTTGCAGGCGTCACAATACGGTTATGTGATTATAATGATTGTTATAATCACTCGATGTTTGTTGTTGTTTTGTTATTGGCAGGATTTATTTGTTATGTATTCAGATAACAGAAGTCAATATTGATTATTCGCTTTTGCTGAATGTGCCCAGCGAACCTTCCCTGGACTCCCCGACATTGTGGAGTATGATGTCAAACGTACCAACCAGGACAACCACAATACAGACGACCTGAACTGCAGGCATCAACCATCTAAAAATCAGGAACGGAAGGATTTCGGACAGGTATCCTGACTTTTTAAAAAACGGAATCTTCTTCAACATAATCAGGTCTGTTGGCGACATCTGCACGTTTGAAAGTGAACACGATCATGGCAGAAATGAGAAGTATTGAGCGTACAACAACTTTCATAATTAATACTTTGGAATAAAGTACAGGATAAAAAAATGGTGCCGCTTTCAAAGCCCCCTGTTGCAATATGGATAGATGTCCGGCACCTGTAGGTGCTCTCTGAGTGGTAAACCAGGTGCCTGAAATGTTTTTCACGTATGCAGCGGGTAAATGTCAACAAAAAAAGAAGGGGCTGTTCTCAAGCCCCCAGCATAACGTAAGTCGTCAAAGTCATTGTTATATAGTAGCGGACTCTCGCTTTCACACTAAAACAATTATTATATGACACAACTGGCTGGATTTTAACGTTGACTCGAATCACATATTAGCGTGTTAACTAAAAGCATTGGTGGGGTGTGGCATCCGGTGAACCTGTAGGAATCCCATAACTGACTGAGGACGAGAAACCACCAGACGCCACGGAGATGTTATGGCGTATGCTGCATGGGGAAGTCAAATCGTTAGCTTGTCGCGTCAGAGTACAGTAGAAACTGGTTGGTGGTTGATATACAGATGTAGTTTATTGGGTTGGGGAATAGTGGAAGTTAAATAGTAAAAAGTCGTTCGAAATGATGCGCTAAACTGTTGAATTGTATGTGGCAGAAAGTCGTTATTTGTGGTCTGATATCGCAAATTTTTTGTACTAAAATCAATGGTAATTTGTTGATTTTAAAATAAAATTCACCAGGCGAGTTAGCAATGAGCCAGTTTATGCTGATGTATGGAGAGCGGGTACCCCAGTGATGCTGCAGCCGTTTACACAGAAAATTTCACAGTCTCGGCGGTTGTGAAATATTTTGAATAACTTCTGAGCTGAAAGGGATGCGGTGTATCATGTGCGGGTTGCAATCAGGATTGCTGAAGCCTTAATTAACGCAATGACACGGCTGTCGACAGCCAGTTTCATCTCATGCTGGCTTTCATTGGTGATTGCCGCCACCAGTTCAAAACCAGTGTCCGTGAAGATGTGCACTGTTGTGTTAACCGCGCCTTCCATGACCTGAGTAACCCGACCGGCAAACTGGTTACGGGCCGAGAATTTCAGTCCGCAGTCTTCAGTTGCCAGAGTCACCCATGATGCTTTGATCAGCGCGATGACATCCTTGCCCTCTTTCAGCTCCAGCGTTTCTGTGCTGTTGTGGGTGACGATGGCCACGAGCCTGGTGCCGCCGGTGAGAGTTAGCTCAATTTCATCATTCACTGCGCCGCCTGCAACAGAGCTTATTTTTCCTGGTAACTGGTTACGCGAAGATATTGCCATGATGCCTCCTTTCTGTTGAATTCTGAATTTTACAGACTATACCAGATTTGTACATTTCTATCTCCTGAAAAACCAGGAGATTCAGTAGCGTAACAGACAGGTACTCAGTCTGACGAATATCAGCAGCTGTCCGACATAACTGCCACCCTGCCATTACCTCATTTGCAAAGCGTGTTGTTCAAAATGTGATCAGGTACATATATCAACTTATAGTTGATTGTTATGCTTGTTTAAGCATTAAAGTAAAATCATAGTTGATATTTTTGATGATAATACGGCAGAGGCTGGCTTATATGCTCGAATCGGACAAACGAATACTGGAGTCGTGGCGTTCAGTGGCCGGGATGTTGGGACGACTACTGGGGAAACAGTGTGAGGCTGTTCTGCACTCCCTGGAAGATTTACAGCACTCTGTCATTTTCATTGTGAACGGCAATATCACTGGCCGTAGTGTAGGTTCTCCTATTACAAATACTGCTCTGACCATGCTCCAGAGAATTCAGGAGGAAAATACCGATGTAACCGAAGCTTATTTTACCCGCAGTCCTGACGGACACAGGATGCGTTCAATTACCTGTGCGATCCGTGGCGGGTCGGGTGAGGTGATAGGATTGCTGTGTGTCAACCTTGATATTGACATTTCATTATGTCAGTTCATGCAGGAGTTGCTGCCTCCCCAGATTGATGAAAGGAAACAACAGGATGAAGTGTTTGCTCAGAGTGTGGATGAACTGGTGAAAGAAACAGTGACGGCTGTACGTAATGATATCATGAACGATCCTGCTGTCAGTCCGTCCGCCAGAAACCGGAAAATAATTTTAAAGCTACATGAACAGGGGCTCTTTGAATTAAAAGATGCCGTAATCATCATTGCCGGTATGCTGAATATATCCAGACATACGGTATATTTACATCTCAGAAACTTTAAGAATAAAACTCACAATTCTTAGATTTGTCTCTTACGTTAACAAAAATAAATCCTGAATGTCAGGGAGGTTTTATGAAAATAGGTCTCGAAACTGAGTCCTGCCATCTCCTTTTCCAGAATGGCCTGATGAATATTTTTGATTTTATCCGGTATACATGGGAGCTGGGGCTTGATGGCGTGGAAATAAATATTATCCCGGATCACAACCTCCATCCTGAACTGGGATGTCTGGATGGTGATGATGATGTTTACTTACGGAGAGTCCGGCAGGCTATTGAGTATTATGGTCTGTACTGTGAAATTGATACAAGACTGACAGAACCGACATTACTGGAGAGGGCACTGCGTATTGCTCATAAACTGAATGCAGATGTTATCCGGACTTATATTAATAAAGGAGAATACAGTCAGAAATCAATGAATCAGGCTGTGGAGGATATAAACTCAGTTGTTCCTTTACTGAAAAAATACAGGATTAAACTGGGAATTGAAAATCATGAATATGAAACCAGTGATGAAATAATAGATATTATCAAAGAAATTGACAGTAGCTGGGTTGGTGCTCACTGTGATATCGGGAATGCAATGATGGCATGGGAAGATCCTGTTGAAGCGGTAAGAAAGCTGGCGCCCTATACCGTTTCCACGCATTTTAAGGATCATATTATTTGTCTCCATGATGATACTCCTGTTGTCACAGGGGTTCCTGTCGGAGAGGGAAGTATTGATACAGAAGAGTGTTTCAGGATTCTGGTTGAAGATTCCATGGTAACCCGTATTAATATTGAAACCTGTTTTCCTTACTCTTCAACATTTGACAGAGTCAGGGGGACCGGGGGTGTCAGCGATTTCTCTGCAGCTTTTAAAATAAAACCACCTCCATTTCCGACAGATATTATAAAACCCCTTGATTACTATTATCCCCATCAGATATCAGATGAAGCACTAAAACTTCTTATCAATGCCCAGCGTAATTGTGTGAGTCAGTCAGCACAGGCAGTAAAAATTTTAAGAAGTAAATATTGTGGAGAATAAACATGAATGTGATAATTAACTCATCTGATGCCCCCGCGGCAGTGGGACCCTATGTACAGGCCGTTAAAGCAAATGGATTCATTTTTGTCTCCGGTTGTATTCCGCTTGAACCGGAAACAAACACGCTCTGTCCGGGGGGAATAAAAGAACAAACCCGGAGAGTAATGATGAATCTGCAGGCTGTCCTGAACACTGACGGGTTGACATTCAGTCATATAGTCAAGACAACCTGTTTCATCCGTAAAATGAATGAGTTCCCGGAATTTAATGAGGTCTATGCGTCATTTTTTAATGGTCAGTTTCCTGCCCGTTCCTGTATTGAGGTATGCCGGTTACCCAGGGACGCGCTTGTTGAAATAGAAGCAATTGTCAGTCAGTAAAAATCAGACAGTGACACAGCATACAGGATAAAAATTATGGCCAGTTCAAAAGTAAAAGAGAGGACTCATGTTAATAAATGGGTTCAGCTTTCTTTCCTGATACTTGGTGGCGGTACAATTTATAAAATTTCAAGTATAAAGGATGTTTTTTATGTTCCCATGCAGCATGACTGGGGACTGACAAATACGCAGATAGGACTCGGTTTTACATTTTATGCTATAGCCCAGACTCTGGGGTACTTCCTGTCAATGTATCTTACAGATCGTTTTTCTAAAAAATATCTTCTTCCCACTGGATTACTGGGGGTGGCTGCCTGCGGACTTTACCTGAGTTCGCTTCCTTCATTCAGTGGTTATGTGATCGCTTTTGCATTTCTGGCTATTTTCGGGGAGGTGATTTACTGGCCTTCGCTACTGAAGGCGGTAAGGCTGTTAGGGAATAAAGAAGAACAGGGACGTCTTTTTGGTTTCCTGGAAGCAGGAAGAGGTGTGGTGGATGTTATTATTGCATCAGGCGCTTTGGGGGTTTTTGTCTGGTTTGGCGAAGGAAAGGAAGGGATGCAGGCGGGTATTATTTATTATACCCTCGTCACAGCAATTGTGGGGATTATTACCTGGTTCCTGCTGGATGATTCAGACAGCATTAACAATACGGCAGGGAAGAATAATGCCAATAAATTAATTTTTGAAGGGATAAAATATGTTGTCAGAGACAGTAAAACCTGGCTGGCAGCATTTGTTATATTTTTTGTCTATTCCACCTACACTGGCCTCACTTATTTCATTCCTTTTCTCAAAGAAATTTATGGATTGCCTGTAGCGCTTGTCGGAGCATATGGAATTATCAATCAGTACGGTCTGAAAATGGTGGGGGGACCAGTTGGTGGGCTGATTACGGATAAGATATTTAAATCTCCAACAAAGTATCTCCGGTTCACATTTATACTTGCTGCAGTTTATATTTTCATTTTTACTTTATTGCCACATCAGTCAATAAATGTTTATCTGGGAATGCTGATAACTCTGAGTGTGGGGGCTATTATTTTTACTCAGCGCGCTGTTTTCTTTGCGCCAATGGAGGAGATTAATACACCCCGGGCGTTTGCCGGTTCAGCTATGGCGGTAGGATGCCTGATTGGTTACCTCCCGTCTATGTTCGGATTTGCACTGTACGGGCATTTACTGGACACCTATCCGGGAATGGATGGGTTCAGATATGTATTTTACATCATGTCAGTCTTCAGTCTTTGTGGTTTTATATGTGCCTCCATACTGGCCAGAAAGATTGGTTCTGGTAACGGAGAACAACAGGCAGAACAGACTCCATCTCAGCGGACTGACGAAAGAAGTGCATGATTGACCTCCGACCATTCGCGATGTACCAGTACTGTGGCAAAGTATGGGGGTATCCGGTATGTATGACCGCATAATTGAGGTCTCTCTGTAGTGTGCCGGGCATGCTCAGCAGCCAGCCCGGGGCCCCCTGTCCAGCCTGATGGTGGTGAAAGACTGGCGAAGCGCAAGGTGCGCTGACCGCTGTGCAGAAGTGAGCAGAGGGCATGTTACGCCTCCGGGACCTTCACGCCACTGCCGAATTACCGGACTTGTTGGCTCAGGAAACAGATGCGAATGTGGCACCTCTGGCGTTTCTTATGGACGTTGCAGACCAGCTTCCACTCTTTTACCGGATGATGGAAATAGTAACCGACGATGAAATTAATCAACTCTGTGAGCAACGTCCAGGTTTGTACCGTTTTGCGAAAATGCCGGAACGGGTTGCCGAAGGTATCCGGTCCGTGGCAATTAAAGTCCCTCCGGTTTGCGCAAGTCATGAACCGCCAGCGCAATGACCCTGTCGGGGGGCTTGATGAGATCTACCCTGTTCTTATCTGCGGTAACGGGCAAAACTTTTACCGCCGGCACCGCTTTGCTGAGAAGCATTATTCCCGGGCCATGCGCTGAGGGAAGTGCCTGCGTACAGGGTTATTTTTGAATGCGATAATGCTGACGTATGCGTACATTAGCATTAAATATGATATTTAATCACTCTTATTTTTCCGGTTATTCTGTTTTTTGCGGTAATCCCGCTTCACCCTGTCAATATTTTTCAGGACGCCCTGCCAGTGGTCCTTCGCCTGCTGGCTGTACTGCGCCGCAACGGCCGCGATAATGTCAGGAGCACTGTCATGGCTGCGGTGCATGCGTCCCTTCTGGCCAAAGATATCGACAATAATGTTCTGGCTTCCCTGTCTGTCGAAAAGATGAAAGCACAGACGTCTCACCACGAGCGGCGTGTAGTCCAGACCGGACTCATCAGCGATTTCGAAGAAGAAGTACAGCATTTCATACGTTTTGTAGCGTTTGACGGCCGCACTGAGTCTGGCCGCCCGTTGCGGTGCTTCCCATGTGTCATCCCTGTATTTACGCAGTTCTGCCTGGTAGTCAGCTGCCAGGTCTTCCTCTGTATACCGGTGGTGCCTGAAAAAGTATTCCCTGGCCCGTTCGACGACTGATTCATCCTGCGGCATGTCTGTCTCTGGTTAATTCTAACGTATGCGTACATTAGCATTAACATCAGTACCCGGCAAGGGGGGGCGTGCATCTTACCTGTGGTGCATCCCGTCCCGGCTCCGGAAATGCTATGCCAGCAATTCGACCGGCGGTGCGCTGTCCTGGTGTCCTTTTTCGCTACCCTGTCACGTCTTTAGTTTGTTTATTAGTTTATTTGTTGGTTTGTTTGTGTATAATATAAGCATACCCCTTTATGTGGAGACTGACAGATGCGTCCGGCGACATACGAACCAGAACAGATTATTGAAGCAGGGCTGGCCCTGCAGGCTGAAGGACGGAATATCACCGGGTTCGCGCTGCGTAACCAGGTGGGGGGCGGCAATCCGACACGTCTCCGCCAGATATGGGACGAATACCAGGCATCACAGAGCACGGTCGTCACTGAACCCTTTGCCGAGCTCCCCGTGGAGGTGGCTGAAGAAGTGAAGGCCGTCTCAGCCGCGCTGTCCGAACGCATCACCCAGCTGGCGACCGAACTGAATGACAAGGCTGTCCGGGCTGCAGAACGCCGCGTTGCGGAAGTCACGCGCGCTGCCGGTGAACAGACCGCACAGGCAGAGCGGGAGCTGGCCGACGCTGCACAGACGGTCAACGACCTGGAAGAAAAACTGGATGAACTGCAGGACGGATATGACCGGCTGACGCTGGCGCTGGAATCAGAACGTTCACTGCGTCAGCAACAGGATGTGGAGATGGCCCAGCTGAAAGAGCGTCTTGCGGCCGCTGAAGATAATGCCCGGCTGCGCGAGGAACGTCACCTGGAGCAGAAGACAAGCCTGCAGGATGCACTGAGTAAGGAACAGGCACAACACAAAGCCACACGGGAAGACCTGCAGAAACGACTGGAGCAAATTTCTGCCGAAGCTAATGCGCGTACAGAAGAACTGAAGTCTGAACGCGATAAAGTCAATTCTCTACTTACCCGTCTTGAATCGCAGGAAAATGCGCTGGCCGCAGAACGTCAGCAGCATCAGGCCACCCGCGAGACACTGCAGCAGCGCCTCGAGCAGGCCGTCGCTGATGCACAGGCGCGCGCCGGGGAGCTTGCGCTTGAGCGTGACAGAGTCAGCAGCCTCACAGCAAGGCTGGAATCGCAGGAAAAAGCCTCCTCGGAGCAACTGGTGCGAATGGGCAGTGAAATAGCCAGTTTGACAGATCGCTGCACGCAGCTGGAAAATCAGCGTGATGATGCCCGTCTGGAGACGATGGGGGAGAAAGAAACGGTCGCGGCACTGCGCGGTGAGGCTGAATCCCTGAAGCGTCAGAACCAGTCACTGATGGCGGCGCTTTCAGGCAATAAACAGACCGGTGACCAGAATGCGTGATGATGACAATTCAGACGCCTGTGATGAAGCGCCCCGGGCGGAGGAAAAATGCTACACCAAAGGGCGGCTTCGGGATGAGTTCAGGATGAAGCCAGCCCCCGGTGCTGAACCGCTCAGAATGTACAAAAGTCCTTACGGCGGGAAATACGGCGTATGGCGGCTGGCTGACTGCGTACCGATGCGGGCGAAACGCCCTCAGACAGAAAAACAGCGGCTGGCCAGCACACGTCTGGGCCTTCAGGCCCGGATGAAGAGTGAGCGTGGCAGGTTCGCCATGCTGGCACATACCTGGTTAGCGCTGGACCCCGTCTTCCTCGATACTGAAACGACCGGACTTGATGCCGGCGCGCAGGCGCTGGAAATCGGTCTGGTGAATGCCCGCGGTGAGAGGATATTTGAGACCCGCCTTAAACCCACTGTCGACATCGATCCGGCAGCAATTGCAGTACACGGTATCAGTGACGATGATCTGGTCAGTGCGCCATTTTGGCCCGATATTGCGCAGCAGCTGCAGCACCATATCGGCCGGCACCCGCTGGTTATTTTCAATGCTGAGTTTGATACGCGGATTCTGAAGCAGACAGCGGCAGCGCATAACGACCGTGCCAGCTGGCTGGACTCTCTGACGGTGTACTGCGCCATGCGACTTGCAGCGGGGTATTACGGCCCCACCAATCGTTACGGTACCATATCGCTTTCCGGCGCTGTCAGTCAGGCTGGGCTGAGCTGGGCCGGGGAGGCACATTCCGCCGTTACTGACGCCGTTATGACGGCTCGGGTGGTAAACAATATTGCCGGATACTGGCGTGAGCTCCAGTGTGAAATGAATGATGGCGCAGGGAGATAACGCTGCTCTCTGGCTGGTCTGACAGTTGCAGGTATTAATTCAGGAGTCTGGAATGGAAAATATGATGAAAACAATGCATGAGCTTTTCCCCATGCGAACAGTAGTGATCGAACAGTCTCTGGATATGTTTGGCGTCAAACGAAATGAGGACGGGACGTTACTCTTCCCCCGTCACTCCGATAAACGTTTTCCAATTGCACGAATCCGTAAGCGACTGGCGGCTTATGGCTGGCGAGGCGAACGCCTGAATAAGCAACTGTCTTGAACGTTATTTTTATGGAGCAACGTGATGATACGATTCATTCCATTCTTCGTTCTTTCTGAGCATCGCATTCAGGATAGTCAGCAGCTTGCGCA
>NZ_SNMT01000042.1:0-20382 GCF_013350575.1 Salmonella sp. SG203 | reverse complement strand
TTATGGTTATTGCTGCTGTTTACTTTGCCTGTTCCCTTATTGTGTTTCTCAGTCTCCCGACGAATACGTTATGGCAGGACATCCATAATGTAATGTCTGGCAGGGCAAACCTCATTGATTTGCCGGCATCAGCCATCAATCTGGATGAGTTCTCCGGTGCAGGCCCGACGCGGTCGTGGCTGATGTACACGCGGCGGCCGTAACTTACGGGGCCCCATAAACCAGCCTGTATCATCAGCTTGCGTACTGTCTCTTTGGCCAGATACAGCCCATGAACCTCGGCGAGCTTCTCACAGGCTAAAGTCGGGCCAAAATCAGCGTAGCGCTCTCGGATAATACGTAGTGCTCGTTCAGCGAGGCCCGGCATGAGTTGCCGGTTGCCTGGCTGGCCACGACGACGGTTAACAAGTGAAAGCGGTCCGTGTTCGCGGTAACGCTCAAGCAACCGTCGGCAGTGTCTGTCAGATATCTCAAGCCGGGTTGCTGCAAGACGTGTGGTAAGACGCCGGTCAATAACGTCCTGAAGGATCCTGAGTCGGTTCACATCGTTCATTGAGAAAAACTCCGCTCCGTATGCCGTCATGAATCTCATCCTTTGAAAGCAGTGATCGCTGTGGTGAGACTGTAGCGCGGACATGTCTATTTGGTCAAGAGACGGACATCTCAATTTAGCTACTACAGCACTTGTTATTGCAAGCTTAAAATGTCACCTGATTCTCCCAGTTTGAAATGTCACTCAACTCTCCAGAAGACACTCAATAAATCCCCATAATTCCCTAATAATTACACCCTGAGGTTGACATTATATTTAGCTGTAACAATACACACTGTTTTAACATACAGCCTCTGTAAGTTTGTTTAAACGCGATTTGTAGGGGGGGAGGATTACCTAATAGGTAACCATGGTTACATCCATAATCGTTAAATGGCGCGCCTGGCGCTTGATTTGGATGGTATGCGGGGAGGAATACAAAGAAAACTATGACTGGAAATGAATTATTCGATAGAATAGGGGTTCTGATGATCGTGAGGTCAAAGGAAAACGGGGCAGCTATCAGATCTTGGCCTAGGAAACTAAGGATTCTGATAGCTGCCAGGACTCAGTATTAAAAATACTGAATACAGCTTGATCTATAAACGCCATTACTGCGGTTATGTCAAGTTGCGCGGCATTATGTAGTAAATCCTACTTATCCGCCAGGTATTTTTGATTCACAGATGAAGATGATATCATCTGATATTGAGTCCTAAATCATTAGCGAAAATTTGTAGGGAACAGTTTCTAAATACACTGTAACCCTTGCAAAAAATGATATAGGTCCTTGATATGAATAAGGTTAGTGATATTTATACCCCTGAAGTATCGCGCCACAAACTGTCAGTGCGCTTTAGTGATAACCTTCCAATAATTGAAATTATTCGTCATATGAATAACTCAAGCCTTTGCGTATTCGCTGCATTATGTGATGGCCATACAGTGACCACCACAGGCTATGAAATCCCAGCTGATTTTTGGGTCAATCGGGCATCTGCAGTTGCATGCTCCTTAAAGCAGCTGAATTTACCTATCGAAACTCAAACTATCCAAACCAAAGCGGATGTTGGTGGTACCACTAAGCAATCTGTTTTTTACATTTCTGATATCTCAATTCAGAGGCTGGAAACAGAACCTGAAAAAATTATGAGTGAATGTGAAAAACTCCAGAGAATTCAGAAAAAATCCTGTGCTCAGAAAGATATGGCAAGGCTTTATAAAAGTTTTGGAGAAGAAGGTGTTCTTGAGCTTCTGAGAAACGCTTGTAGTGCTAATGATGCGCCGCCTTCCGGTGAACAAAAAGCGGGATAATTAAATGGAAAAGCTCTTCTCCCTTTAAGCATCCAATAGAATAGGGGGCTAGCGTTTAAGGCTAGCCCTGAATTCTTTCGGGTTAGCCAGCACGGGATTAATGGCTCTCAATTGCTCCTGAACCCTGGCCTGTGCGCGTCGTTTAGGCATCTTTTTGCTCCGGTCACGCTTACCATCGCGTTCGAGTTCATCCATTTTGCTTTGCGCCAGCTTCAGAACAGCCCCAAGACGTTTGTTATCAACGATTTGTCCCTGGTCGACACATTCCAGTTTGTCGAACACCTGATATTTGAGTGAACGGTAACCGTATTTGAATGCCAGCGTGCCGTCCGGATAGTCGTAGGTTGTTATTTTTTCGCCAGCAATGCGAGTATTTTCTTCAGTAGGTTCAACCAGATATATCATTTTGTCATAGCGGAATGTCAGCGTTTTAGACAGCTTACGCTGTTCCTGCCAGGCAAAAATATCATCGAGCTCTTCGTTGCTTTCAGCCACGGGTCGGTGCAGATCTTTGGGGTATTTTGCTGGTCTTGCGAAGCGACGATTGAAGTCAGTGATGAAGGTATCCAGCCAGGCGTTGGCTGCTTCGATACTGCTGATTCCCTCGAGACGCATCTCCTTGATAAGCCGGTCCTGAAGTGTCTGATTTGCTCGCTCCACACGACCTTTAGCCTGCGGACTGTTGGCACAAATAAGCTCGATTCCCAATTCCGAAAGTACGCGACCAAACTGAGTGACGCCGGTTGTAGTGGAACCGCCATTATTGACCCTGAAAATACCATGCTTGTCACTGTAGAACGCCAAGGGTTTGCCGTGTTGCTCAAGATACTCGCGGGTAGCCATCATGTAATCAAAGGCTGATTCAGTCTCGCCGAAGCGGAGGTGCATCAGACGGCCAGTAGCATCATCAATAAAGACAAGCAGGCAGCATTTTGGTGCGCGTCCTTCAAACCAGTCATGCGGGGAACCATCGATCTGAACAAGTTCTCCGAGGCAGTCACGTCGGTATCTGGGTTGATGAACGCGGGGTCTTTGACGTGAATATGGAATCCAGAGTCCATTAACCGTCATCCATTTTCTGAGCGTTTCAACAGACACCGTGATGTTGTGACGTTCGCGTAATTTTTCTGCGGCAAGCGTTGGTCCAAAGTCGCTGTAGTGATCGTGAAGTAAAGAAAGTACACGCAGCTTCAGTGACTCAGGGAGTCTGTGATTACCAGGGCGTCCACGGCGAAGGTTTGCCAGGCCAGCAGCACCTGATTCACGAAAGCGGTTCATCAGACGCTGCGTCTGACGTTCGGTCAGAGCAAGTTGGTGCGCAGCATCTCGACGGCGCATACGCTTTTCGACAACTGACTGAATGACGTTGATCCGGCTGAGTTCTTTATCTGACATGGTCACAAGCATCCTGATGTCTCCATAGCCTGAGGATTGGATCCTTTATGCCAGAAAAAGTGACATCACTAAATGGGTTAAAAGTGACATTAGAATATTGCAGTTACAGCACTGGTGCGCATAATCTATCTTATGTTAAATATCAATATTCTATATGATTATTTTATCATGAATTGATATATTTGTCGTGTTATGACAGCAAAATGAGGGATGTCACCCACTAACGGTATAAGGACAAAGTGTATGAATAGAACAGCTCATGAAATGTAGACCCACTGGCTTAAGCAACATACTGGATCTTGTTAGCTTTGCTTGATACTGGTAGTCGTTTGCTATCATAGCCATAATGGACATTTGAGCTATTTTAGACGGAAGGTGATTTATGGAAGTAATTCCCGCTCAACTCGCTAAAAATCAGTTTGGTGATCTGCTTATGAAAGTCCAGCGTGAGCCGGTAGAGATAAGTAAGCATGGTAAGCGTGTGGCTGTAGTTATTTCTCCTGAAGAATCTTGATCGGCACCCATCCCCCGGACGTGATCGTAGTGAGGATCTTCATGTTGGTGTGCGGAGTTCCCGTTGAGAGCCATATTACCTACTACCGCGAAGTTCCGGCTGGTATTGAGGTGCTGGGGGTATTACACCAGACACAAGTTCCACAGAACTACCTGTAATTAAAGGGTCTGTCGCTTTTGTTCATTTTTGCCAGCCCCTTTTAAAAATCATTTCTTTATTTTACCTGACTCTTCAGGTTCTTTTTTCCCGGCCAGCAACGCTGCCAGTTTTTCGTTATACTATTTCAGCGCCTTAAGCTCACCAGCCATGGCCGCTTTCGCCTCCCTCGTCTCTTTCAGTACCTTATCCAGTGCTGTTTGTCGTGGTTTTAGTTCTGCACTGGCGCATTTCCCGGCCTCGTCGAGCCGTTTTTGCAGCGCTGTTTCGTTCCGGGCTTGTTGTTCCATGATATCCCGCAACTCGCCCTCATGCGGATTCGGGTTTACCGTCATTCTGACAAGTGGTGTTAATGCTAATGTATGCATACATTAGCATTAACACTGAGGGTAATTAGCCCTCTACCTCCCTGGATGCCCGGATTTCCGTCTGATACAGCTGCTTTACCCGCTCAATCTCGGCCAGCGTTGCTGACCAGTGCAGACCGGCATCACGTCGGTATCTGGCGGCCATTTTTGCTACGGCCTCCGGGCTGCTGTCGTCGCTGCGGTGTAGCCGCCCTTTCTCCCCGAAAATTTCCACAATCAGCCACTGGCTCCCCGTTCTGCCGAACAAGGCATTACATAGCCGCTTCACGGCCAGCGGGTTTAAGTCCGGGTCGGGGTCGTGTGCGACAGTCGCGAAAATGAAGCGCAGCATTTCTGAGGTCTTGTAGCGCTTTACCGCCGCCGTCAGGCGTGCGGCACGATGCGGTGCTTTCCAACGGTCGTCACTGTACCCGGTCACTTCTGCCAGATAATCCCTTTCGAGGTTTTCAATTGTGTAGCATCTGCCGCCAAGAAACATACGCATGGCTTCTTTCGTTTCATCCCGCATAAGTAAAATTCCTGTTAATGCATAATGTATGCATACATTAGTATTAACTAACCAGACCAGCAATCACTCTCCCGGCGTTCGGCAAAACGCCAGGTTTAACGAATACAGCGCTCTGCCCTGTTTCTTTCAGCCGACTGAAGAAAATTTTAATTAGCTGTCGCCACTGTTCCGTCATGTGCCAGTACTGCAATGACGTAACCAGGATGGCTCAGGAGCCGATTAACCAGGGAGGATGTTCCTGCCTGACGCCTTTCCGGGCTCTGGTTAAATAATGCGCTTAACGTACAAAAATTTCCGATATTCAAACTGTAACACTTATTATATCGATCGATACGATCGATATAATTTGTTTTACAGTTTATAGCTGCAAACATTCATATTGTTCCGAAATCAGATGGCTTTTTTCATACTCAGGCTTAAATGTTTGTAATGTTCCATTCGTTGCATTCATTTATGGCCAATTTTCTCTTTGCTGTTAATTCATGCAGTGCAGCAAAGGAAGGGGGAATGCTGTCTGTTTTTTTTGAAAAGTGATTTATAGTGCGTGAAATTAAACTGGCGCTGACTGATGGCGGCATGTCTGTTTTTTGGGCACGCCTTAATTCAGCCTGTTCGTTTATTTTCCGTGCAGGTCCTTTTTTGTCAACAACAAGAGGTTTAATAATCAGATGGCAGTGGAAAATAAATTTAAGCTTAATGTTATTGCCGCATCAGTACTGATGGGGTTGAGCCTGTCTGCAGTGGCAGCTGTTGAGGCACCAAAAACACCCGCAACAGAAACCACACCGACCAAACCTGAAGTGAAAACGCTTGCCGGGCTGACTCCCCCTGAGTCGGCTGCTAAAGTTAGTGTTACTGTGAAAGATTTTAATGGGGGCGCAGCAACCACATTAGAAAAAATCCTCGATGATAAGACGGAAGGTTCTGTTGCTAACTTGAGGAAATCATATACGGATGCAAAGGGAGTATACGATAAACTGAGTTCTGCGCAGCAAAAAATCATCACCGGTTTAAATAATGCTGCTTCAAATAAAAATAAAGCAACGCAGGTGTGGAATGATTTCGGTAATAAACTCAGTGCCGCTGATTCAGTTTATACTGAAAATCTGAACAGCCTGTACGGCGAAGGAAAAAATGCTTTTAAAGTTGTGACAGGCGGAAATATTAATACTGATGCCTCGAAGGTCGATAATTCAACATTCGGTCATTTCCTGGCAGCTCATGATGAACTTAAAAATAAAATAAAAACCCTGAATAATGACATTGTTACATTGCTGACGAATGGGGGTCATGATGGAGCCAGTAAGATTAACCTGACCAACGAAGCTAAAATCGTGGCTTATTCAGACTACCTCTCGAAGTATGCTGCGGTAAAAACAGCTGAACTAAAGGCAGACTCGGTAAGAAATGTTGTCTTTGAACATATTGCTGACGTCCTTTCTGCCGCTGATGCCGATGCGAATGCTCATGCAACCGCAAATCCGACGAAAGAGAATCTGAGTGCTTTCAAGGATAAATTCGACGCATGGAATAAGAACAAAACAGCCGAAAATGAAAAGACGGTTGCTGATGCCTTCAGTACACTGGTTACGTCAGTCTCTGGGCTACCCGGTAATCCAGTGTCTGATGTCACATGGGAGAACCTTGCCTCGGCATGGAGTTCCGCTGCTGATGAACTGAAAACGGCAAAATCCGGGCTGGAGACGGCCGGCACGAAAGACGGCCTGAATGGCGCTATTACCACCTTTAATGGTGCCCATGCTAATTTATTGGATGGTCAAACACTGAAAGATTCGGATGTACCAGCGGACTTTAATGATGCTCTGGCAAAACTGGATGCTGCATACAAGGCCATGCTTAATGACAGTGCATTTGCACCGGATATAACCGGGCGTGGAAGTCTGGCCGAACCCATTGCGAATGCTCAGGGTGCAACATCCACTCTGGATGGATTAAAAACTGAATACCTGGCTAAGGTAAGTAGTGTTAATGAAGCCGGTGCTGCCCGTCTGAATCTGTTGCTGAATGAACTACCCGACCAGCAACAGGCCCTTTACAAGGCCCAGGATGACTATCTGAAGGCAGTGAATAACCTCACAGCCGACAACGATGATGCAAAAGCAGCTAAAAATGCCTACATAAAGCTTTATGGGACGGATGGACAGTCGGGGGCGCTGGGGAGCTTACTTACCTCACTGAAAAATACTTCAGAAGGTTATGATAAGGCGCTTACTGAAGCAGAATCGACTTATAAGAACATTGCTGGCAATAAGGACAAAACCCAGGCTGAGAAAAACACGGCGCTTTACAAGCTGATTGGTACACAGAAAGCGCTGGCTTCGGAAAAACTGGCGGTGGACACTGAGCGTCTTGCCCTTCTGCAAAAGGGAGCGCCGGCTGATATTTCCTCGATTGTTGGTAATAAATTTAAAAGTCTGGAAACGCTGAAAGCTGACCTGGCGGATGCAGCAGCGAAGAAAGCTCAGGCAAAAGCGGACTACACTGGCGCGGTAAAAGATTATCTTGATGCTGAGAAGGCATATCAGACATCACAATCCGAAGCCGATGCGGCAAAACTTGCTACGGCGCAGGCTCACCTTATGACGGTTGTCGGGATTAAGAGTCCTGCTGACATCAGTAATTTGTATGTTGATCCCCATAATACGGAAAAAGGCTTTAAGCAGTTTGATAAGCTGGCGACGGTGACGGCTGATAACAGTGACGTTATCAGTAAGTATGACTCTGCACTGGGCGCGCTGAACGGGGTCGGCAATGATATCCAGCAGGCCCGCAAGGCTGTTGTTGACAGCATGAACAGACTGGCCAACCTGATGCCGCTTTCCATTCCTGAAGAGCAGAATACGCTCCGTACGGCGTACATCGCCGCCCTTAAAGAAGTGGGCGTTGCGACCACGACGGCTGAGGCGCAACGTAAGGCTCCGGGTGCCGGGAAAGTCACGCATATTCTGGGCAGTCTGAATAACACGGAAATTGCACAGTACAACCCCGTTTCCGGTAACTATAAGTCCGTTATCGTCGATGTTGACAGTGCCGGCAATATTACTGGCGTTAAGGATAAATTCACCGCGAACGACCTGTATACCGGTACTCAGGACACACCGTTCACCACCACAGTGCTTGATATCCGCGCCCTGGAGCTGGGTAACGGAAAACTGGCAGACACCAACACTATCACGGTGGGTGAAGCCGGAAGCAAAGCCACTCCGGTTGATGTATGGGCGAAAACTGCCGGTACAGCTCCGGCAGTAAAATTGTCCGGTGACCTGAGAACGGCCACCGCTCAGTTGGATGAAAACGGCAAACCGATGGACGGTCAGGTTGTCCGTGGTGCTGACCAGATTCATCTGCAGAACGTCAATATCCACAACAGCTTCACGCTCGCTGATAAAGTGCAGATGCTGAAGGACGATATGGAGGCGCTGAATAAAGAGGCCGCTGATAAAATTGCGCTGGGGCAGCCTGCTACCGGTGTCAATGACTGGCTGAAAAACCAGAGTGGTTTACTGAACAGTAAATACGACAAACTTAACCTGACCGGACTGCAGATTGCCACTACAACCGTCAATCCTGAGTTTGATGTTGATAATGGTGTCTGGACAACGGCTGCGAAAACTGTAATTCCGACAGACCCCAACATTCTGCTGGATAACCTGAACATCACCCTGCAGAACGACAGTGTCGGTGGTACATCGACGGCAATTTCCCTGTCCAAAACCGGGAACCACATTCTGGCTAACGGTGGTGTGTTTGATGCCGGTAAGGCCGGTAATCTGGCAGAGGCAAATGTGCTTGATATCACCGGTGCTGATAACCTCGTTGAGTTCAGAGGCTCCACGCTGAAGGGTGATATTCGCTCTGATGCGACAGGTAACACCGTTAACCTGACAAATGGCAGCCTTCTTGCCGGCAATGCCATTGCGGTTACAGGTAACCTCCACCTTAATCTGGACAACAGTACCTGGAATGGTGGGGTAGGTCCGAACAGCCCGGATGTCAGCCTGAGCAACAACTCTGTCTGGAATGTAAAAGGTTATCATGCGTCGGTCAATGCCCTCTCACTTTCAGGTAGCAACAGTATTAACCTGATTAACTCCGATGGACTGGCGCAACTGGGTGGACATGGTTTTACTGGCAAAAAGTCTGCAGTCATTCTGAGTGTTGACACCGACCTGACCAGCGATGATAAGGGTGTGACTTCCGTTCTGGCCGGGACTTACTCTCCGGACAGTCTTCACAGTCTGACCGGTACCGGCCTTGCAGACAATTATCAGTTCGGCACCCTGCATGTGAATGGTCTGGCGACCGGCGGTAAGTATGCCCTGTCCGTGGAAAGCGCCGGTGCTGAGCCATATACCATTGGTGGCCGTCTGGCTGATGGTGCAGATGGCACCAGTGCTCATGCGTTTGTGTCATACAAAACGTCTGAAAGCCGTGTTGTGACGGGTCAGGATGGGAAGCCTGTTTCTCAGAATGTTACGTCTGATGCTGACTTCACCAGCCTGAGCGCACCGGCTGAACTCGGTGTGTACCAGTATGCTGCTGAGAAGGTGATGGACGGGGTGAATAACCGGACAAACATCTACTACCGCAGCACCGGTCAGCTGTCCAACAGTGCCGCCACCGTTGTTTCTCTGGCAGCCGCGCCGGTTGATGTGGCTAACCTGGAGTCAGATACCCTGGCGAAACACATGAACAGCGTGCGTCATGGTAAGGATTCCGGCGTGTGGGTGTCGTACTTTGGCGGGGAGAACCGTAACAGCACGGCATCAGGTCCGGAATACAAACTGAAGACTAATGGTGTCATGCTGGGTGCCGACACCCTGACAGAAAACAACTGGCTGGCGGGTGTGGCGGTTTCTTCCGCGCGTTCAGATATGAGCGTAATGAACAGCAGCGGTGACCTGAACAGCTATGGTGCCCAGTTCTACATGTCCCGTCGTTATGACAGCGGCGTGTTTGTGGATAGCGCACTGCAGTTTAACCACTTCAGCAATACTGCGAAGGCCCGCATGATTAACGGTCAGCAGGCGAAAGCAGACTTCAGCGGTAACAGCTACGGCCTTGAAGCTAAGGTGGGTTACGCCTGGAACAGCGAAGGTTTCTTTGCTGAGCCGTATGTCCGTGCAGCGGCGCGTGCCTTTGACGGTGAGCATTATGCCCTGTCCAACGGTATGACCGTGAACAGCAACGACTATAAGTCCATGCTGGGTGAAGTGGGTGCCGACCTGGGTTACCAGTATGCCATCAGTGGCGGTTATGTGAAGCCATACCTGCACCTTGCTGCGCTTAACGAGTTCGCGGACGGCAACTCCGTACGCGTGAACAATGTGACGCTGGATGACAGTGTGAAGGGAGCGGCCTTCCAGGCTGGTCTGGGAGCTGAAGTGAAAGTGACGGATAACCTGGGTGGATATGCAGCCTTTGATTACACGAAGGGTGATAACACCGAGCGTCCGTGGCAGGCAACGGTGGGTGTGAACTACACCTGGTAATGCCGGTACACTGATGCGTTGTTGTACTGAGTGTTAATCCAGGGGGCCGGTTCCCGGCTCCCTGTTAACAGCCCGAAAATAAAACGGGCTCAGTGAAAACAGTGAAAAAATTAAAATTAAGCGGTGTTTAATTACACCTTACCGTTGATTCATTTTTGCAGGGGAAGATGTCATCCCGTTGCTGGACAGCAGGGATTTATTCTGCCGTGCAAAAATCAATCATGAGTTAATGTTATTACGGTGCTGAATAGCATCTTATGGAATATATCTGCTGCCAGAAAATATCATGAGAAAGGAATTAATGGTGCGGAAAATGTTCCTGTTTCATTCAGTGTCGTACGGGGTTATTCACTGACAGGCAAGGGATAATATCATGCGGAAAATTTATATTTATGGTGAAAACAGGGAGGTTATTACCGTGATGCGTGAAGGTATAAAAGACCTCCTCTGTGATTCACAGTATGACGCCGGGAATGCTGAACCGGCTTTTGGTTATGCCGGTGTTATCCGGAGTGCGGAAGAACTTCTGGAAAAGGTACAAAAATCTCTCCTCCCTCCGGTGGTATTGCTTAATCTTCAGCCCGGCAGAAATATTCTGCTGTTACAGGCCCTGAGAGAAATCCGGGAGGGGGTGGGAATTGCCGTGTTCAGCCCCGAAATAACCTATCCGGACAGAGTGGTGGCCAGATGGTTTAACTGCACGCTGAATCAGGACACCGATGTGGCTGAGGGGGATACGGGAAAGTATCTGATTCGTGCGATAAAGAAAGGCCTCCTGAAGTACCACAGGCAGACCGGATGTACCCGTGCTGAATCGCTGATACCGGAACTTGACCGGCGTATGACGGAGACGGTGAGGATGCTGGATTACATACTGCATATATCGTTGCTGTCTGAGTCGCTGACGAAAAAAGAGAGGACGATGCTGTCGTATATCCGGGAAGGGCGCTCTGTTGAACAGACTGCAGCCCTGACGAAAGCGGGCAGGAATGCTGTGGGAGGGTGGTACAGAAATCTCTGTGAGCGGCTGACCCTTCAGTGTGACAGAACGCTCCTGGCGGAGAATTTCATGCTGTTACCGGAAAAGCAAAATAATCCGTTCAGGACACGGGCCAACAGTATATTGCGAAGAGCAGCCACTCAGCAGAGAGAAGGTGTACCTGAATGAAACAGAAGAACAGGTCCGTCAGTGGACCGGCGCCCCGGATAAGATACACCACGGGAGCAAAGCTGTTTATTGGCGGGCTTTATTTCGGGATAGTTTTTCTTGTGGTTCTGCTTATTTACATGATGAAGAACCCATACTAACAGAATACAGGGACAGGTATTATTCAGGCCAGGAGAACCACCGTCCATTAATAATTATAAACCACTGCAACTTTTTGCCGCAACGCTGCCTCGTTAGCGGCTTTTTTTTAATAAAGTGTCCTTAACATCGTGAAGATTGTTTTTTCATGCAGGGTCTTTTTCAGAAAGAGATGTGCGTCAAAAAAACATCCCGGACGAGGTGCGTAATGGATTTACAGAAAGTCAGGCATACATGATTAAAGGGCATGTGCTCTTTAGTTTTTTTAGCGGCCAAAAATAAGGAGTGAAATTATTATGACCGGTGGGTGGAAAATCCGTAAATAAAAACGGAACTGATGCCAGCTCCGTTGTCCCTGTTATGGCCGCCGGACGTCAGAAACGCCAGGTGAATCCGGCGTTGACGCTGTTGTCCTGATGGTTCTGTGACAGCTGACCGCTATAGCCCAGAGACAGCGTGGTGTTTTCGTTCGCCACCACTTCCGTTTCCGCCTTCAGCACCATGCCTTCACGCGATACCGGTACACTGTTCACCACGAACGGCGCGTTGTCGCCGTAGAGCCGCAACCCGGTTCCCTGCTCCAGTCCACCGTACTGATGCTGCCAGCCCAGCTCGCTGCGCATTACCACCGTCGTACCCGGGGTCACCTGCCAGACTGTGCCAGCACGCAGCCCCAGCGTCGACACCGTCGCGTCGGTGTGCTGTCTGTCGCCGCGCAATGCCGCCGCGCCTCCCTGTTCACTGATGCCGTTGTTCCCGAAGTTCACATACGCCAGGTTAACGAACGGCTCCAGGTTCAGCCACTCGCCCTGCACGCTGTAACCCGCTTCCGCGAACAACTGCCCGGTGCGGGCACTGTACCTTGCCGTGTCACGGTCTGACTGCACCCCGTAGTTCACCAGGCGCCTGGTATCAATACGGTGCCAGGTATAGCCCGCGCCGCCGCGCAGCGACAACGCACCGAACTGGCTGTCACCGTACGCCGCCAGGTGGTAGTTGTCGCTGTCCGCTTTCGAGCTGTAGCCCCCGTAAAGCGAGGTGCGCGTATAACCGGTCGCCACCCCCAGCCGCCAGCCGGCCACCGGCGCCGCGTCCAGCCCCACCAGTACCCCGTAGGTTGAGGCCTGATAGCCCGTCGCATTGACGTCGCCTGTCGCGTGGTCCCACATCCCCAGCAACTGCGCCCAGGCGCCGTCTTCGTCCGCCCTGATGACCGACGGACTGGGCAGTCCTTCAGCCTGACGCAAACGCCCGTTCAGCGCCTCACGCAGGTAGCGGCTGTCGTTCACCAGCGCCGGGGCGATGTCCGCGTGGATTTGTCCCGACAACTGACGAAACGCCTGCCGCGCCTTGCCCGCCGTATCGCTGTTGAGAATGCTCTCGTACACCGGGTTGCCAGCCGCCAGCCTGTCCGCCGCCGCTGCCACCGCACGCTCGTTCGGCGTCTGCGCCACACTGGCGAAGCTTCTGCCGTTGCGGCCGATGCTCAGCGTCACCCTGTCAGGCTGGTAGCTCAACCCGGTAGCAAGGAACAGGTAGTTTGGCACCACCGCGTCAAACTGCCCTCTCACCCCCTGCTGTGCGCCCAGAATGCTGTACTGCTGGCCCAGCTGGCTGCGTACTTCACTTTCCGTCAGCAGGTTACTGCTGTCTTCCAGTGTCACCGCCACCTCGCCGCCGCCGATCATCGCCAGGCCGCTGCTCTGGAGGCGATTGCTCTGGCCGTCCTGTCCCACTTCCACCTCGTAGCGCGAACCCGGCTCGAAGATGACGTTACCGGCCACGTTCAGAGAATCTGTCGGGGTGCCCGGTGCCACTGTGCCACCGTGGTGAGCGGTCAGTGAACCAACTATGCCGCTGCCACCGACGATGCCGCTGCTTTGCACGCTGACGGCTGAGGTCACCGAGCCGTTGATCGTCAGCCGACCCTGACTGACCAGCGTCGGGCCGGAATAGGTGTTGTTACCGGTCAGCACCAGAGTACCGATACCCTGTTTGGTCAGGCCGCCGTGGCCGGAGATGTCGTTAGTCCAGAAGTCTAGGCCGCAAAGCGCATCGCTACAGATGCGCTCAGTCGGCTTGCCTTTATCCAGTACCGCACCAACACCTGGCAGATCCACCACTAACTGTGTCGGGCCATAAGCCACGCCCGTCGGATCCGGGATGCGGAACTCATCGGGAATATCCCCGACGGTAACCAACATGCCCGGGCCGTTGATGGCCTTACCCAGGTTAATCATCCCCCAGCCATAGATCGCATCAATGCCCGGCGCCCCCATATCGGTGGCGGTGGTTTTCAACACATCCGCCACCTGTGCACCATTCAGATACGGGAAGCGTTCCATCAGTACCGCAACGCTGCCGGCCACGTGCGGTGCCGCCATTGAGGTTCCGCTGTGTATGGCATAACCGGTGGTCAGGTTATCCAGGCTGGTGCCTTCAATTACCGAGCTGTACACACGGGTGCCCGGTGCCGAGACGCAGAAACTGGCGGTATAACCACAACGGGAAGAGAAGGTGCTGATGCTGTAACCATCGGTACTGGTCGGTTCCTGGAGGCCGGCGACCGTCAACCAGTCCGGTGCGATATCCGGCACGAAATAGGCCAGCCCTGCAATAGCGTCCGGGTTATTCAGGTTACCGTTGTTACCGGTGCCAAAAATGGTAACCACACCGCTGTGCGCGGCGTCGATCGCACCCTGATAGGCTCCGCCAGGTTTAGTCCCCAGGATCACTTTGATCTGATCAAACTGCTTTTGCGCATCATCCACCGTGAAGTGAGGATAAGCTGGATCATAACCGCCCTGATAAAATTTCTCAGTAATACCGATACCCCAGCTGTTGTTGATGATACGCGCACCGCTGGTCACCAGCACATCCCAGCCAGCCTGGTAAACAGCACCATCGTTACCGAGGATGATGCCGTCCTCCGGGCCGGGGTCGCCGTTTTCCGCGCTGATGATCTGTGCGTTGAACGCCACACCGTGCATGGCACCACCGTCCCGGCTGCCGGCTGCAATGCCGCCCACATGGGTGCCGTGTGAACCGAGCGTACCGTCAGAAACCACGCCCGGCGTGCCGTCATAGTGGAAAGCATCGCCTTTTTTCACCGGGATATAGGGATCGGTGTATTCGCGGATGCCTTCAGTAACCAGATTGATCACTTTATCCTGACCGACAAATTCGGGGTGTCTGGCGTAAACCGGCTGATCGAGAATGCCGAGTCTGATGCCTTTTCCTGTATAACCGGCGGCATACGCCTGGTCCGCGTGGATCGCCCCCAGCCCCCAGTCTGCGTTGAACTCACTGCTACGCCAGCTGGCCGGATCGCCCACTCTACCGTTCTCTATATAGGGGGCGGCCTGCGTTCCGCCAGTCGCTATCAGGCATATCAACATCGCGCTCCACTGCACGCGATGAACTCCGTTTTCTGACCAGCCGAAGGCCACCCGTGCAGATTTGACTCCTTTAAAGTTCTTCTTCATCCCGGATACCGTCCATTGTTGTTGCAAATCTTTTATAAAATTTTGTGGCATGAATACGGAGCTGTGTCCGAAACCATGCTGATACGTTTTTGCAAAAGACAAAGTCGTGAGCTGATAAGCATGCCAAATCATGAACGACTCCGGCACTGGTCACATCGATAAGCGCATGCTGGCGATAGCGGTGCAATGGAGACAGTTTATTTTTCAAAAACTTTTGGCATAATGAACTAGCAGGTATAGAGGAGAGCCCATTGAATTTTTGGAAAAATCAGTAGTTCACATAACTCCATACCTGTCTCATTTTTCTGGGGATACTTCAGGGAGTGGCCATAGATTCCTGACCATCAGGTCGGAGAGACTCTCTCAGAATATCCATTCCACACCGAGGTTTCCATAAACTGATGTTCCGTTCCGGCGATAAATCTCCCCTCCAGTGTTGAGAGAGACAGAAACGTTTTTATCGGTTCTGAAAACAATCCCTGTCCCGACACTAACGCTGTCCCTGTCCGGCATTTTCACAGTACTGGAAAAGTTATCATCATCCGCGGCAGCAAACGACGCATGCATCACGCCGGCATTTTCACGCAGTTCATGGTTCCATGCCGTATATGCCTGCACACGCCAGTTAACATGTTCACTCAGATACTGTTCACTGGTTTGCAGATGCACGCCGAGGACGGAACGCAGAGAATGGAAAATTTCACTATCCAGATGAAGGCGGCTTCCTTCACCTTCCTGTTCTGTGAAAGAAGGGCGGGATGAAAAGGCATAGTCCAGAGCGGAAAACGGCCCTGCACTGAACGCGTCCTGCTGAAACTCATACCCCACTCCGATGCGAGCACTTCCCGAATAGCCGGTCCAGGCACTCTTGTTTTCCGCAGAATAATCACTGAAAGAAACACGCCGCGTCATGTCCTGGTTTTCAATCCCCATCCGGCCCGTTCCGAACAGATTCCAGCCTCCCCAGTCCGACGGCGAGAAGTCCCCCTGAACACCAAGATAAAATCCATTATTGCGTAAGGCCCCATTCTCGTCACCGTTTGCGGACTGATTATTCATCACCATATGACCACCAAAGGTCAGCCCATCAGACCGGCTCTGCTCTGCGCCCACAATCAGCCCTGCATTTGTCGCATGATAACCACGAGTTCCACCAGGCATGTTCATGTCAGATGTCACGGCATAGGGCTGTACAAAGACATGCCATTCACTGTCTTTTTGTTCACTGCGTGCAAACAATCCAGAAAGAAGCGTATCGGACAGCATCCGTTGCATATCAAAAGCGGCCAGCGCTGCGTTACCGTACGCGTCTGGTGATAACTGTATCAGTGCCTTGCGGACAGTACTGCCCTCTGCATCTGAGAAATCCAGCGCACTGTAAAGTTCGTACATGTCGGCCTGTACATTTGCCGCAGAGGACAATGCCCTGCCCACCCGTGACGCATTATCGCCTGACGCATACTGGCTGTATGCCTCCTGGCTTCGTGACGTATTGACCGTGAACCGATCCTGATCCTGTACAATATTCATCGTAAGCGTGGGTGAGAAGCGACTCAGTTCCGTAACAACCGGTAATGAAGAGAAGGAACCAGCAGAAATCAGGTCATTAAAAGAAAAAATAACAGGATTATTGTAATAGCCTCGTACAGGAGATAACGCAAGCGTCCCGTCAATTTTAGCGTCACCGTTAACAATAAGCCTGTCAGTATGACCTGCTGAATCAAAATCCATCAGCAGCGTACTCGGTGAATACTGTACATAGCTGCCAACAGTCAGTACCCCAATGCCGTTCCCGGGAGTAACTTTGCCCCAGTTAGACACGCTCTGGTGTATGGTTCCGTTACCCTGTAATTGCCCTTCCGGCAGAACGTACACGTTACTGTTCAGTAACTGCCCACCTGAATGATCTTCTTTTTGAGAAATGGACAGTGTGCCGCCTTCAATCACGGTCGATCCCTGATAACTGTTGGTCCCTGTCAGGTATAGTGTGCCTTCATTTTTTTTCAGAAGACCTGCGGTGGTCTGTTTTTGCATTATTTCAAGAAAATCAGGATATTTTTCCAGAAACTCGGGCAAAATATTGGTATGACGTTCTGTATGCCAGAGTTCCTGAGATATATCATTGTGCCATCCAGAAACATAGCCCCGGGTGTCGACAGGATAAAGCAGCTCTTTTTTACCCGTGTATATGCTGATATATTCGTCAGATAAGTCATCCGGGGTCATACGGTTCGCATTGAGCTGCGATGGACCATCAACCGCTTTCCCTGCATTCACGATACCCTGCCCGAAAATCTGGTCAAAAGGAACGCTCCAGACAGAACCGTAAAGGATGGAATAGGGTGTACCATCAGAAAACGTTATTCTGTAAGGGTCATCTTTAGTGGCGAAAAATGCAGCGATGAATTCATCATCATTTTTAATTAAATAATAGCTATTAATCATTTCTGCATTTTCTCTGAAATATTTACGGAGATAGTTTTCAAGACGTTCCCTTTCCGGAGTACCTGGTAATGGAATGCTCTTTTCCTCCTGCCCCCGTTCCTGGTACTTATCCGCATTGTCGACTATCTGGAGGCGGATCACTGTATCAGTGACTGGCTTACCTGCCACAGGCTCCACTCTATCCTCCGAAAAAGAAATAATTTGCCCGGGGGCAATGAAGTCACGGTCTGCGGTTGAGAGTACAGTATCAGCCAGTTGCCTTGCACTCATCCATGGAAACGCCTGCTGCACGAGTCCCAGCGCTCCGGACACATAGGGTGTTGCCATTGACGTTCCCGTATATTCAATGTACCCGCCCGTTGCATCAACAGAGTTAATCCACGTTCCGGGTGCCGCAAGGGTAAACTCTTCGGCTCCCATTGCCAGTTCAGAATAAACGGGAACAGCAGAATCAGACAGACGTTTAGTTTTTCCGTCATTTTCTACGGAAATCCGCCCGTCAGTTGAGTCAAGTGCCATGACGCTGAGCCAGCTATTCAGCTCAGGTAAAAAAGCAGGGAATGCTGCCGGTAAGGAAGGCCCCCGATGACCGTTATTCCCGGCGGCAAAAACCATCAGTTTATCGTTCTCCACCAGATTGTAGAGAAACGAGTCCGCTTCATACTCTGAGATGAGCTCCCTCACTTCATTCCTTATCTCTTCACGTTCACCCTCATTCCTTGCTGAATAAAGCTGGTCCAGATAAAACAGGGTGTTTCCCCAACTGTTGTTGATAATTTTGATGTCAGGACGAGTCAGTGCCGATTTGATTAACATTCCCATATGATCTTCATGAACACCATCCAGAAGTGCCCCCATGGAGAGCAGATTCGCATCGAAAGCCACACCATGCATATTCCCCGGGACATCTTCTCCATCTCTGTTCGCGGCCATAATCCCCGCGACATGGCTACCATGAGCATTCATATGCCAGTCATAAATATAACCATCATCTGTAACCCATATTATTTTTTTTCCTTTAAATTCAGGATGTTTCCAGTTCACGCCAGTGTCAAGCACTCCAAGAGTAATGTCTTTTCCTGTATACCCTTTTGAATAGGCCTCAGCCGCATTTATCACCCAGAGTCCAGTGCTGTTCAGATATTCCTGCGTCACAAAATCTTCTGGTGTACTCGCCCGGGTCTGATGTGTGAAAAAGATAAAGGCAAAAGGAATTACTTTAATAATGCTGAATAATTTATCATTATCCATTTTAATGAACCTGGTCATTAGTCGTAAGCGAGCACCGTATTCAATTCGTTGCTTGTGATACAGCTTTGCTGGAAGAATTTTCGTTTTCAGGGAAAAGGTAAACATTGGCAGTTCTTTATATTAATTTTTCGTGACAAGAAAATAATGTTTGCAAATATAAAAATGCAACCGGATTATACCGGTTACCAGTCAGACAGAATGTCTGACAAAGGGGACATGAAGGCGTAATGACGCGCTTTTTGACGTCCTTAACTGTGGTGCAGCCGGCCCGGGAGATAAACATACAGAAAACTATGATTTGTTCCATACGGGAACCCCCTGCCGGAAAAAGACCTTCATTACAGCCCGTCGTCTGCTCCGGGTCAGTAAGGCTTTCAGTCTGGCTGGCGTTATACTTTCCGATGAGCAGGCTGGCAGAAAAACAGATGCACTCAACCAGAAAAATCTGGTAACCAGAAACAATCAGGCTGGAAAAAACCCCGGTCGAGTCCGTCAGGGTGGTGTAAATTCCGTTACAGCCTTCCTGTCCGGTAATGGACCTGTTATGCGCTGAGTGGCAGCGCTTCGGTTACTTCAGTTTCAGTCGCCTGGTGTGTCTCCGCCATAGTGTGTTGTGGCAGATAACGGTTCTGAAGCAGCCACTCCTCGTTCTGTTCCGTCAGTACGGCTCCCGGGACCGGGTTGTATCAGGGGAGGACTGAATGTCATGCTGTTGTCAGCTATCGGTTTGTTCCTTTTAAGATAATTGTCTTCACAACCATTACCTTACCGGATAAGCCGATGGCTCTCACCATCCTTTCGAATTTACACCACGTCCTGAGACTCTACCTGACCTGAGCCCGTAAGCTCCATGTCCAGCCGCAGGTCAGGCGCGCGCAGGGAGCGCCGCCAGTCCGGGCTTTAAGGTCAAACAAATTTTTTCAGGATATTAACGGCCCGCTCCATCCCCTGCTGCCGGTCACTGGTATAGGTAAAATTCCCGCGCATTCCCTTTTCGATAACATCAATCAGTGACTGAACCGAAAGTTCACGTTTTTGGGCAAGAATCTCCAGCACAGCGCCGCCAATTTCATTACAGATAGCTCTGGCTTCAGTAAATTCGTTTTTCTGCGACATGGTTTTCTCCATTTATATGAACAGAAGTGATGATATCAGATGGTGTTCCCGTTTCCGGGGAGGCCCTATAAAGTTGTCAGGCATGATTATGACGCCGCAGGGGGATAAAGAGTACCGTCACGCATCATGGCGAACAGGACGTCACAGCGCCGTCTCGCCAGGGCGATAAGCGCCTGGTTGTGTGGTAGAGTCCCGGGACGCGGGATAGTGAGAGCTATCGGCTTATCCGGTGACCGGTCACGCCAGACCAGAATACGCAGCAGGCAGTTATCGCACGCAGATATCTGGTTATTACTCAAACCGTAATTTTCTGCGAATGCTCCTGCTGATCCATGGCGTTTTCTCTTTTAAGTGAGTTCGATCACATCAATTTAAAATAATATATCGGAAAGTAATGATTCTCATTATTTTCTGGCCTTTCTGTGAGTCTGCTTGCCAGTTTCCACACGCCCACCCGGATGTAGTCTGAAATAAAATAA
>NZ_SNMT01000041.1:0-21177 GCF_013350575.1 Salmonella sp. SG203 | reverse complement strand
CACACCATAATCGGTTCCGGTTGCCAGACCGAATACACTGGCCCCCATTAATCCACCAGCCAACACTGTCGCACTGGATACAGGTTCGGACATTCATCCCCCTCTGGTTGTATGGGTCCTCTCAGTTATGAGGGGAAATAAAAAAGGCTGCCTGATGGCAGCCCTAATAAGGTTGAAATCATTTAAACTGGTGATTGTAACGGTCCGGAAAGTACTTCTGCTTCGCCGTTATGGCAGATATCATCTCCCCTTGTCAGATGCCAGACACCGACAATAAGTTGTCCTGATTCCAGATCGTCAACTGTGTCATTCGTATAGTATGCCACCTGAACAACACCGTTATGCTGAATCCAGTAATACCCTTCTTTCATTCACACCTCCGCAAGACTAAGCAAATAGTATAAGGCGAAGCAGAAAATGCCGCGGTGCAAGAAGCCACAACTCAAATCCTGTTGTACAGGCTGCTCTTTCCAGTCATAGCCTCACCACCGATAGCTCAGATGGCGCAGTGTGTGATGAAAAGGGTCAGGCTTCACGGGCTGGATTTATCAACAAAACACGTAGCGGATGGTGCCCGGTGCCTGAAAAAGAAAAAGGCCACCGAAGCGACCTAATGAAATTGGTAATGTGGATACTGCCAAGTTAAATCCGTTAAAGCCTATTAAGAGATTCAGCCTGTATTTCTTGAAGTACCGCTGCCGGCGAATCAGCCTGTACGATTCCCGAGAAGACACAATCTGGATCATTAATCATGTGCCTGGACTTCGCTCTCTTTGCCTCATTCCGGTCCGAAAACTCCTCGGAAACATTTAAATGCTTACCCGATGACATCCCTTTCGGCTTGTATTGAAAAACGTAATAGAACCCCATATCGCCCCCCTGTGATTTGACACCAAGGGAATATACCACCAAAAAAACAAAAACCCCGCCGGAACGAGGTTTGTTATGATTTCGTTAACGGTAGACATACAAAGCCCATCGTTAGGAAAATCCTAACCATATTTTTTGAAATATGCAAGCATTATGTCGCCATCTTCGTTGAAAATCTTTCATCTTGTCACCTTTCTTAATTGCGCTTCTGCATATGCTTCTTCCTGCCAGCATTTTGTAACCAGTTTATCAATGACGTCTGCATATCCTTTGTACCACTGATAATCCGTCAGATCCGGTACCAGTTTCTGGACATGGTGCCGCGCCAGTGTGGTTGGTAAACGACTAAACCGGTTTCCATTGCAACGCCCACAAATCTTATAAACAGGCGCGCCATGAAGCCGGGTTCTTTTTTCATCCAAGACAATACCTTTACCCTTACACCCTCTGCACACCGTGCTGACTTCTCCCTTACCATGACAATGCTGACATAGTTCCTTCTCCCACTCCTCTTTGATGACGGGTTCACCATTTCTGGAGTGTTTCACCACTTCACGTAATACATGATGAAATCCCGTACCAGCACAATGCTCACAGCGAGCCTTGCTTGCAGCAGATCTGGAATAATCAGCAAATGCAAAATTCACGAGGTAAGGAACAATCTGTAACCGAGTTTCTTCACTCAATTTATTCAGTGTCGGGTTATCCAGTGCCACCGCGTAATGAATCAGCCCTTCAATCGCGAAGTCAGGATTCTGAATACCAACTTTTGCCAGGAATAAAGCAAAACCCAGTGGTGCTTTCGATTGCACCATCCCCTGCGCCGCCATTACATCCGTAATCGTCAAAGATTCGGAGGTTGTCGCCGGAGCGTCATCGCTCAATTTTGGAGATTTTGGTGAGTAATATTTTGGTAAGGCTTCAAGGTTCATGCGTGTTCTCCATTTACGCCAGCACGCCAATTGCCAGCGCGCGATCGATAAAACGAAATATCAATTCCAGTTGAGAGCCGTATTTCTCTTCGAATGCCACGGTGTCCGCATGTAACTCATTGTGATGCGTTCTGCACAACGGCAGCACAAAGAGGTCATGCGCCTTTGTTCCCATCCCTCCCTGACCGTGACCTATCAGGTGGTGCGGATCATCCGCCTGCTTCCCGCAGCAGGCGCACGGCTGGGATTTAACCCAGCGGGTATATCTCTCATTGATCCATCGACGGCGTTTCGGACGTAACATGAAGCTTTCCGGCGATTCCGGATCAACCCTGAGCGCCAGTACCTTTTTCGCCTTATCCTGTACAATGCTGGTGGCCGGCACCGACGGAACAATTTCACTTTCACGGGTAGCTGACTGGACAATTGCCTTCGGCATCCTTAATGCTTTTCTCGCAGCGCTCTCCGGTAAGACTTCTGCCAGGTCATTGCGTACCATCCACCAGCACAGTTCCGGGAGAGTAACTGCGTGCATATCGTCAAAACCCAGATCACGACAAACAACCGATAAAACCCATTTTGTCGTGTTCTCCACAGCTATTGATTTCAGCCGTTCCGTAAACTGTTCGCGCAGCAGGTTATCGCAGTGCCAGCACAGTCGGATTGCCCCCGGGGCGTGGCGCATGGTTGTCATCTGTTCGCTGTGCCAGTCTGAATGCGGCCACTGACAGCCATTCCCCCGGAGTAGCCAGCTTTCCAGACTAGCCAGACCACCAGCACGATAGATAACCGACTCATTACGGAACACATCACGAACAGCAGGATCATCCGCCAGCGGCTGTGATACCGCCGGGACCGCGCCGCAGGCGAAAGATGAATATTGTTCCGGCTCTGGTTCAAGCAGAACACGCCCCTGCATAAACAGGGGCATCAGTTCCGATCCCGGCCTGAACAATACAACGCCCATACGGGGAGCAATTTCAGGGGTCAGTAACGCTCTCACGATCACCTCAATGAACGGTATCGAGCAGCTTCAGCAGCTCAGGGAATTTGGATTCGAAGAAATGCGGTTGCGTCTCGCGAGGGTTTGCCGGGCTGGTGATGTTTTTGCCGAACATGCAGCCTTTTGCCGTCAGCGACCAGAATTTTTTAATGCCGTTAATCGCGGAGCGACTGTAACGCTCACGATGTTCAACAACACCCAGCTTTGCTAACTGCTGATACGCCTGATTAGCCGTCATCCGGATACCATGCTGTTTTAACAGCGCGCTCAGTGCCAGCGTCGGGCGGCTTGAACCATCCAGCGCGCCAGCCGGAGCATCAATGGCATATTGTGGCGCCAGGTTAGGTAGTCCCACTGCCTCCTGGAGTTTCTGACACGCGCCCAGTACCGATGAATTGGACAGGTTTAACTCTTTGCGCATAAAACCCAGCAGAATCACCCCCGCCTGCATCTTATCGGCAGCCATACCAGAAGATGTTTGTGGCGCACTGGTAATCCGATCGAACGTGCGGATCACCTTAAGATGGAAAGACGGGCTGATCCACATTGCATAAGCAAACACCAGTTCTTTGCATACGTATGTACCTTGTTCAGCGCCACCGCGAACAGTATTTACTGGAGCACGTACCAAACTTCGGGTATCACTACCGCCCTGAAAAAAGCTAACTGATTGATTTTGTTCCGATGATGGAATTCCGCCCTCGGTGAAAAGTTGCTCAATCAGCTCACGGGTTTGCTTATTATCAAGCCAGTATTTCGGACGATATTTCTGATCTCCACCAGCAGCACGGTGCAAATCGTTAAGACAATAGCGCCCATGAACGTCGCGGCGAACTTCGATACCATCAATGACCATTAAATTATTCATGCTTCTTTCTCCATTTTCAGGCGGCTGCACCCGCCCCTGTTTCAAATTTCGTGATCGTGATTTCTACCTTCCCCTTCGGGAAAACTGGTCCCCACTCCACCAGCATTCTCTTTACCTGGCTGTCGTCCTCCCAGACTCCTGCGTGAGTCAGTGCGTCGAACAGCGCTTTGTTGTAATTGTCCAAATCCCTGATCCGCTTATCTGGCGGATACAGGATGATTTCTACCGCTGCATGGGTTGATGTCGGTTTCGGCAGTCGGCGAAGTTGCTCAATGATGGCGGCACACGTTGCGCTCCGGAATTTGCGTCCCGCCACACTTATCAGGCTCTTTCCGGCAAACGGTCCTTTGTTGGGATGACGCCAGTAAGTGTTCACGCTCGGCGGAAATGGCAGGGTCAGCTTCATACCGCCACCTTCCCGACCAGGCGTTTCGCTTCGCGGTGGATCTGCGCCAGAAACGCTTCGCCACCAGCTTCAAGCTCATCACGCCCGATATAGCTGATCGCTGGCCCTTTCCAGGTTTTATCGAATACAGCGATCGCCCCCGCAAAGAAAGCGCCGGTAGGCACCTGTTTTTCATCTTTCGGGATAAACCATGCCGGCAGTTCGAAACCAATTCGGCCACGAATAAACGCGATATGGTCTGCATCTTCCGGCCACCATACTTCGCTGGTGGCAGCTTTGATCAGGAAAACATAGCGCCCGCCCTTATCCCGCATAGCGCTGGTATGCCTCATGATGTATCGCATACCTGTGATGTATTGCCCTTCATGCTGGCTGGCGCGACTGTAAGGAGGATTACCAAAAGCGGCCCCGTTGAGTTCAGCCAGACGATCCGCCCAGTCATGCGCCAGCGCGTTATCTTCCGCAGTGTAATAGTCCTCACATTTGGCGTTTTCATCGTCCGAGAAAAGATCGAGAACAAACGGACCAAACATGGCATTTATGCCCCAGTAAATGTTGTCCGGCGTGCGCCACTGATCGCCGACTTCTTTCAGTTCGTGTGCTGATTTGTTGCGCAGTTCTGCCAGCGCCTGGCAATATTTATTGCTCATTAAGACCCCACATAATTCCCTGACAGATACCACTCACTACCTGATGCAACATACTTTCTGCTCTTCCGCAAACACCGTTCACGGCGCGCCAGAAAGGCGCTACGTTCCGACGGGATATGACTCTCCCGGAATGCCTCCATCCATACCGTAGCTGCACGACGGAACAACCCTCCAGACTCCAGTGTTTCTGCCTGACGTATCAGATGCATAATCACCTGCGGGTCGTTGGTTCCGACATAACAGCTCCGCACAGGTTTAGTCCCGATATCTGGCTCCTGATCCGGCGGTATGTCTGTCTCAAGAGCAAAATGCCTGCGAGTTTTACCTTCAAAGCGATGAGCAACACGCCCGCACTGGCGTAACTTACTTGTCGACTGCAGGACGCTTTTACGCGGGAAATCTGCAAAAGCATTCGCTATATCGCTGGAAGTACATCCCGGATGGGATTCAATGAATTTCTGAACGTCTCCCATAAGACTCATATCACCCCCTGAACCCTGTCGGGATCTGGCTGTAATCCACATTCCCGTAGCTGGATTTGAACATGGGATCTTCACGGTTTTCGAAACGTCCGCCGATGGGTGCGGACAAACGCAGTGACAATTCATCCCACTTTTCCCGGAGCTTTGAGGGGCTGAGAATGTTACGGCACCAGAACGGATCACGGCTGACCCGGCTGTACATTTCGCAGATCTGTTTGTGGGTACGCCCGTCCTGAGCACACATCAGGCGAATTTCATTTGCCCAGACGGTCCAGTTAGGTTCCTTCGGACGAACCAGCTCGCCGTCACTCTCCGCGGCCTGTTCGTACAGGGCGATGATTTTTTTCCAGATCCACTGAGCACAGGTCAAATCGTCCTGCGTTCCCCACTGACGCTTTTTAGGGCTTAACACAGCGGCATCCGGATGACGGGTTAAAAACTCCTGGTCTGTCATCTGCTGGTCCGGTTGCGAAGCGTCCGGACAAGAAGGGGTTTTATTAACTTGTGGATCTTGTTTTGATTTTACTGACGGATCCCCGCCAGATTCTGACGGGTCAAAACCGCCGTTTTTGCCAGATTTCGACGGGTCAGATTTTGATGCGTCAGATTCTGATGGGTCAGATTTTGACTGGTCAGGATCTGACAGGTGAGCAAATGCAGCCGCCTGCAGCTTTGCCACATTTAGCTGATAAACATTGGAGGCATTACGGTTTCCCTGACGTCTGGCTTTACGTGATAACCAGCCGTCAGCTTCCAGTTTTGCTATCGCCGTTCTGACTGTACTTACCCCGGCCCCAAGCTGACGAGAAATTGTCTCAATGGATGGCCAGCAGACCCCTTCGTCATTGCTGAAATCAGCCAGGCGAGCCATGATAGCCACACTGGATAATTTCATTCCCGAAGCTGCACAGGCATCCCACACATAGCCTGTTAATTTAGTGCTCACGCTCGCCCCCTATTTCCCTGAACTTGCGCTGGAATTGCTCGAGCGGGCTAAGGCACTCATGTTTATATCCTTGCCGCAGATAGATAACGCGTTGTGTTTCCGGTTCCCAACGGATAACCCGGACTGGGACGCCACGGTGATCTTTGAACCATCGGTTAAGTTTTCGCATGAGAGTTTCGCCCTCCGGTAGAACACCCCCACAACTCCTTTAGCTCTACTGTGGTTACAGGGAACCCAACGACCTGATACCATCCGCTCATACCGAAACAACGGGAAACCAGGAACAGGGATTCCCCGTAGTTGCGGTAATCGGTTATTTACCGTTAAACTGTTCATGCGTTGGTTTTCTCCATAAAATTTGACGCCGCGGCGCCCGGAGCTGCACACTCGCGGGCGTCACCCTTTTCTGGCGCGCAAAAAACTCGATAAAGAAGCGTTACGTGCTCTTGGAACTTCGCGATAACCTGATAGCTGTTTTCCTCAATCTGAGCGCGCTCATCTGCATCAATTACCCCATCAGCCGTGGCTTTACGTACAAAATTAGAATGACGGCCTATCCATTCTATGGACTCCATAAGGCGCTGGTTGATATCGGCGTTATCCAGATCATCAACATCTGCCAGCGGTACAAATACGCCCTGAGAATAGCGCGCAACGGCATCAGCGATATGGGTTGAACCACCAGCACGTTGTAAAACCATTGCCCAGCCCAGCGGGAAGATCTGGTCGCCGTCAACACGAAGGCGGTTAAACAATGCGTTCTCTGTCACGCCCAACCATTCCGCCGCCTCAGCATATCCACCAGGCAGATCGGTAATCGTTTTTTTAATCGCTACCACCAGCCAAGCAGGCTGACGTTCGACTTTCCAAATAGGCTCGTTACCCACGGCTCCCCCCTTATTCCTGTGGTTTGAGTTTTACTGAAGCTTCGCTATGCTTTTCGTAAAGGTCGGGATGGAAAACCAATTTTCCCCCAGTCCGATAGGCTGCTTCTGCTGCACGTCCTTTAGGGATAAGGCGACCAGTTCTATTACGCCACTGGTAAACGGCCTCGCTTGTGATTCCAAAAAATTCGGCAACTTTCTCAGTACTGCCAAAGTAGTTTTCAATGTCATCGGTTGTCATAATGCCTCCTTAGCTAAGTTTGATTAGATATTAATAACAAATTTAACTTTGATCAATAAAAACTAAGATTGCTTAGCATTTTAATTTTTTATGGTGTCCAAATGGAAACTGTCGGTCAGCGCATCAAAGCTCTCAGGCGCATAACCAAAACTTCGCAGAAAGAATTGGGTAAGTTCTGCGGTGTTAGTGATGTGGCGGTTGGGTATTGGGAAAAAGACGTTAATGTGCCAAGCGGTGAATCACTTGCGAAACTTGCAAAGTATTTCAACACATCAATTGATTACATACTCTACGGTACTGAATTTGAAGGAAATCTAATAACCAAGATGCGAAGGATCCCGGTGATATCTTGGGTTCAGGCTGGACAGTTTACAGAATGTAAAGCAGCAGAAGTTTTCAGTGAAGTAGATAAGTGGGTAGAAACATCACTCCGGATAGGTGATAGCTCCTTTGCATTGGAGGTTAAAGGTGATTCGATGACAAACCCTAATGGGCTCCCGACAATCCCTGAAGGGGCAACAGTCATAGTAGATCCTGATGCAGCGCCAATTCATGGAAAGATAGTCGTAGCCAGGCTTGATGGGACAAACGAAGCTACTGTAAAAAAACTCGTCATCGATGGGCCTCAAAAGTTCTTAGTTCCCTTAAATCCACGTTATCCAAACATTTCAATTAACGGTAATTGCCTGATCATCGGAGTTGTCAAAGGCGTTCAGTACGAGCTTTAACCCACATCTAACCACCCTCTTAACATCAGCCTAAGAATAGGTTGATGTTTTTCTTGACCAAAAAACTAAGTTAAGTTAGATTTTATTCATCAACAGCGAACAAACCGAAACCAATCACCTTTGCAACCGGGTTTCGCTGTAGATGGTCGAACGGCGCGACTTTAAACCATGCGTCGGAACCGTGGCGGGACAGGATGTCGGCAATACGGGCTTCTAAGTTTCCTTTTGGGTGTGGTGAAATTCAGTCATTTGATACAGCCGAAGATCAACACCACAGCGCTAAAGTAAACTGAATGGGGGTAGGCACATGAGCGTAATTGTAAAATTTAATAGCGCGGAAGTTCATCCAGAGGAAGCATTTGAGGAAAGGTCATTTCTCATAGTGAACCAAGACCGTGATTACTTAGTGGGTAAGCCTTTGTTCGATGCGGATAGAAGGTTCCTGTGTTTTATGACCAGCGCTGGTCCGGTTCACCAAAGTGAATATGTGACGTGGGCATTGCTACCCACGCTTTAAGATTAGAATTGCTTTATAAGGGTTTCGTATAATTCAAGGTCTTTTCGGCTTACGGTATCCATTGAATACATCTTGTCATACATCGGATAAAGGTTGTCATAAGTCAAAAATTCAGTTGCAAGGTCCTTCAACCTAGCGGCCGTATCTAGTCTAGTATCAAGCACAGATGCAGCCAGACCTATATTCTGTATTTGTCTCGGAGTGGCTGTTTGTAGATCAAGTCTTTCAAGAGCATGTATAACGGCCTCAATATCATTTTTATAAATATTATTTAGGTTGTTAACTGAGAGCAAAACTTCAGTATTTTTAATCTGCCCACATACGACAGTTTCTAAGCGGTATTTCTTCTCGCCGCTTTTTGCTTCTTCTTCCGTTAATTCTTTTTTCTTTTTTTCCACCCAAACTTCTTTCGTTACCTTTGTCTGCTGGTTAGCTGCCATACGGGCTAGTTCTGTTGCAGCAAATCGGCCAGCGACTAAGGGGTCTCTAAGAGAGAGGATTTTATCGGCTAGTTTTAACACACCATTTTTGCCTGAAGTAAGAGCCGCAGCCTTATTCCAGTATTCAAATACTCGGGCTTTACGACTGGCAACAGCTTCTTTATAGATTTCGAAATCGACTTCTTTTTCAAGTTGCTTAATTAATACATCAAATTTTTCTTCAAAAATTTTGCTACCACACATGTGACCAATGGAAGCTTCGAAATTGTCTTCCGTAATGACAATTCCACCTTTCATATGGCTACTGTGACAGCTTTTGATGCCGCATTTTCGCGGTGGTTCATTTTTATAGTAACCAACCAATGCTTTGAGTTTCTTATCTTTGAGGTCTAAATCTTTAATGAAATTGGGTCTTGAATAAACCTGCTCCCAGCTATCCAGCTTGATCAATACACCATTTTCTTTCATGTAAAGCATATTCAACCCTTCTGAGTGTAAGGAATGATCATTCTATCACCTTGCTTAAAGAACGATCAACGCAAGCTGTATGGAAACACATAGTTTTTCGTACAGTTCATAAGCTTTCATCCGCTTTGTACATTTGGCGGTTATCCAGTCTTTCACCATTCCAAAGGAGGAAGAAGATAATGTTCTACCTCGGTACCGCCATTTTTACGCAACAGAAAAGGGTTATGCAATTTAAATGTAATTTAGAGCAGCGAACAGGCAGGACGCCCACGAAGTAGCCGCCGGTGGCATACGAATGACCGGATGATTCGCTAGCAAATGATTTCAGTGGAGAGAATAGATGAATGAGCAGGATTTGAAGCATGTGATCGCATTGTTGCTGGAAGACGCTAAACGTTTGCAGCAGATAGAGCCAAATGCAGGAACTGAGGCCCGTATTTTGTTAGCAAAACAGGCATTAAAGACTTGCGGGGCGCAAGACCCTGATCGAACCGAGTTCATGAATTTCATGGCTAACACGATCCCCCCTCGTCCATGCAAGGGAGATGGGGTGAGCCGTGTTTATCACGATACGATGGTTAAAGCTTTAAGAATCGAGCTTGAAAGGCTCAGGAGTCGGATCGCGATAAACGAAATCGTTACCAACTAAGGCTGCAGACGGAAGTAAGAACGCACTTTGTTCAAATTTACAAACAAAGATATTTGCATTAACGCCAACGCTATTAGCAATAGATAACGTTTGGTTAACGATGTTATTGCAATTCATTGTGCTGTTGAGAATATAGCCACCCGGGATCAACCTGCAGTCTCCGTCATCATCTTTTGTTGTTTTTCGGTAATGGAAGTTAAGCATTAACTCTTCAAATTTTTTGGCCTGTTCGGCTGTGGCTTCAAATAGACGAACGTGAACATAAAACTGGTTCATTAGGTTTCCTTGCTGGCTGTGTGAGAACTCCAGCATACCACCGAGCCTGATGTGGTGAAAAGACAGGCACACAACGATGAGAGCATTGACGAGCAAGACATAAGTGCTGGTTCGATTCCAGACAGTCCTGTTTAGTCAGGAGGGTTGGGCAGAGAAAAGATCCGTTTAATTCGGACACCGGCAGTGCTCTCTTCGTTGTGGTGAATGCGGCTCAGCGCACGCGGGTAAGGTTGAAGCTGATAGTCGATCCTCTGTAGTTAAGCACCCGTCTGGCGTGCAACCTTCGCCAGATACCGGGAGGCACCCGGCACCACAACGTTATTGCTGTGTGAAGTCTTGTCGGCGTCCGGCTCTTCCAACAACAGGAGGAAGGCGACAGTGTTCTGCCGTGACGCCGACCTTTTTACACAACAGAAAAGAGCATCTCCGCGCGACGGGCTCATTACCCAATCCACCCGGAAAGCTGTTACAGCAGGTGCTCTTTTCTGTTTTGTGGAGAAACCAACTGGCGGTGGCAACCGCCATCTTGAGGGGTTAACGATGAATGATGACCGCATGACCGTAGTGCCCGACTTTCTGGGCGAACTGGATGCCGGCGTGTTCATGAACAAAATCGCGGCAGCGCTGAATACTGTCGGATTAGGCGTTCTGAATAACGGCAATAAAGGCAAGGTAGTCCTCACCTTTGATTTTGAGCGCATGGGAAATTCAGTCGAAGAGAAGCGCGTCAAAATTAAACACAAGCTGCAGTACAGCACTCCGACGCCACGCGGTAAAGCGTCAGAAGAGGACACAACAGAAACCCCAATGTGGGTTAACAAGGGCGGAAAGCTCACCATACTGCAGGAAGATCAGGGTCAACTGTTCAGTATTAAAGGTACTACTGACGGAAAGCTTAAAGCGGCTCAGTGAACCGCAGCTAGCCAATTCACTGCCACCACTTCGATCATTAGTTAATAAGGAATTTTTATGTCTCAGTTAGACAGCGGCACTTTTCAGCAGGTAAAAGACCTGGTTCTTTCTGGCTATCACCTGAACGATATTCAGGGGCTGGCTTGCCCGACAGCATTATTGCCTGCCGGGACAGGTGTTGAAAGCCTCGAACGCTTTGCTCTGGAACGTTTCCGCTTCCGCGGCGCCATGACTACCACCAGCATTGAAGACTTTGTCCGTTATTCAAAGGGCTATGCCAGTGCAACCGAAAAAGCACGCTGCTTTATTGATGCTGACCATATGACAGCTCGCTCAGTTTTCAATATTGGTACGCTGGATAACCCCGGTCATGCAGACAACGTTGCTTCTATCACGCTGAAACAGACTGCACCATTCCGCGCCCTGCTCCAGATCAACGGGGAACGCCTGAAACAAAAACAGATCGCCGAATGGCTTGAAGACTGGAGCGATTATCTCCTGGCGTTCGATGCTGACGGTAACACAATGCAGATTTCACAGGCTGCCCAGGCTGTTCGCCGCATTACGATCCAACAGGCAACCCAGCAGGATCATGAAGATGGCGATTTCAGCGGTAAGAAATCCCTTATGCAAAGCATTGAGGCCAGCAGCAAAGACGTTATGCCGGTGGCTTTTGAGTTCAAATGTGTTCCGTATGAGGCTCTCGGTGAACGTGTGTTCAGCCTCCGCAACAGCCTGCTGACCGGTGATGAACCTCGCTTTGTTCTGCGTATCGTACAACTGGAAGCGCAGGAAGAAGCGATCGCCAATGAATTCCGCGACCTGCTGATCAGCAAATTCGACGGTGAATCAGTAGAAACGTTCATCGGTAACTTTAAAGCGTAATTGCTCTGCATTAAATCCCCGGCGCCGCGGGGATTTATTGAAGCGTAATTCTGTTAATTATCGCCACTCGGCGAGGGATTCGCACAACCAAAATTCACGCGGTGCAGCGCGAAATAAATTATAAGGAGAACCAACGATGAGTTTTATTCAAACACTTTCAGGTAAACAATTTGATTATCTCAGCGCAACTATTGACGACATTGATATTGAAGATATCGCCGTGGCGCTTTCCAATATTTGCCGCTTCTCCGGAAATGTTCCTGAATTTGTTTGTGGAAGCGCTTTGAAGAACTAATTCCTACCACCAGCACTGATATTTGATGTTACAGCCCGGGTGCAGCCGGATTATATGGAGAAATCACCATGCTTCAGATGATGACGTTAGAAGAATGGGCCGCAGAGAAATACCGGAGTAATCCACCGAGCATTAATACATTACGACGGTATGCCAAACAAAGCATGTTTACTCCCCCAGCCCAGAAAGAAGGAAAATTCTGGCGTGTGCGAGAAGATGCGGAAATAACCGGAAATATAACTCAACCAGTGATTAAAAAATCAGATCCGCCACTGCTTCAGAGGATATTATCCGATGGCTGCCAGACCACGTAAAAACAATGCCAAGGTGCCAAACCTTTACCCATTATACAGTCGCAAAGTGAATAAAATTTACTGGCGATACAAACATCCCGTTACTGGGAAATTTCATAGCCTCGGAACAAATGAGGAAGAGGCTATTGCAATAGCAAGTGAGGCAAATGCCCGTCTGGCTGAACAGCGTACGCGCCAGATATTAGCAATCAGCGACAGGATCGCCAGCAGTAAAGGAAAGGCTATTACCACATCAACGTGGCTTGATCGATACTGGAAAATCCAAGGCGAAAGACTGGAAAGCGGAGATATAAAACCAAATACCTATAAACAAAAAACCAAGCCAGTTACCCTACTTCGGGAACGGGTTGGTATGAAGATTATTTCGTCAGTAGATGTTCGTGATATTGCTGAGATTCTTGAGGAGTATATTTCAGATGGACAGCCGCGAATGGCGCAAGTGATTCGTTCTGTATTGATCGACGTTTTTAAAGAGGCACAGCATTTCGGGGAGGTTCCACCGGGCTATAACCCTGCCCTGGCAACAAAACAGCCACGGCGCCGTATCACGCGCCAGCGTCTAAATCTGGAGGAGTGGCAACGAATTTTCAATATCGCCGACGCAAACCACCAGTACATGGGGAATGCTATGCTGCTCGCGCTCGTCACCGGCCAGCGTCTGGGGGACATTTCGAAGATGAAGTTCAGTGATATATGGGATGATCAACTGCATATTGTTCAGGAAAAAACTGGAAGCAAGATAGCCATTCCACTTTCACTTCGCTTGAATGCCATTAACTGGAGTCTGCGGGATGTTGTGGCACGTTGCCGTGATTATGCTGTAAGTCCATATCTTGTTCACTTCTTCCGGACTACGTCGCAAGCAGAGCGTGGGGCGCAAGTAAAGTCCCACACCATTACCATGAATTTCAGCAAAGCTCGGGATAAAGCAGATATTGACTGGGGATCCGGCACTCCAGCTACCTTCCATGAACAGCGCTCACTAGCTGAGCGACTTTACGAGGCTCAGGGGATTAATACTCAAAAGCTGCTCGGACATAAATCGCCAAATCAGACAGCCCGTTATCATGACGATCGGGGTAAAGGATGGACTATTATTGCGGTCTGAATTGAGGGAGTTTTGATAAATTTTTTTGATAAAATTTTGATAACCGTTCGAATACTAATAATAAAAACGGGGACGTTAAGTCCCCGTTTTTGTTTTTAACAATTATCGTTATTACATATTCGCGATAATCGCGTCGCCAAACTCACTACATTTCAGCAGCTTAGCTCCTTCCATCAGGCGTTCAAAGTCATAGGTCACGGTCTTCGCGGCAATCGCGCCTTCCATACCTTTAACAATCAGATCCGCCGCTTCGAACCACTGCATGTGACGCAGCATTACATTGCCAAAAACATACCAACCATTTGATAAAGTTGAAATTATCATTCTTCCTACTATCAAAAAAATCCAGTAACTGCCTTTTACAACTCATTGATTATCAAAACGTTGATTTTAGTTTTGGGGAAGAGTTTTCTTCAAGATTCCAATTTTTTCACGCCAGTACATTCAACATGATGCTACTAATGGCAACCCCCAATAGTGAAGCTTCTACATTGGTTGAGGTCGCTCGGAGAAACACCGGAACAGCCACTCGCATATCCTCTTCTATACTTTCAGTCTGACCGACTGGAGGTTTCATATGTGTGGACGCTTTGCACAAGCACAGACCCGCGAAGAATACCTGGCATATCTGGCCGATGAAGCCGAGCGCGATATCGCTTATGACCCTGAACCTATAGGCCGGTACAACGTGGCGCCCGGTACCAAAGTTCTGCTGCTCAGTGAACGCGACGAGCAACTGCATCTGGATCCGGTGTTCTGGGGATTTGCGCCCGGATGGTGGGATAAACCACCGCTGATTAATGCACGGGTTGAGGCTGCGGCCACCAGCAGAATGTTTAAACCGCTATGGCAACATGGCCGAGCTATCGTGTTTGCTGATGGTTGGTTTGAGTGGAAGAAGGAAGGCGACAAGAAACAGCCATACTTCATCCACCGGGCTGACGGCCAGCCAATATTCATGGCGGCGATCGGCAGCATACCGTTCGAACGCGGTGATGATGCCGAAGGATTCCTGATTATCACCGCTGCAGCCGATACCTGATTATCACCGCTGCAGCCGATAAAGGTCTGGTAGACATTCACGACCGCCGCCCTCTCGTTCTGTCACCTGAAGCAGCGCGGGAATGGATGCGGCAGGGCATAAGCGGGAAGGAGGTAGAGGAGATAATTACTGATGGTGCCGTGCCGACAGATAAATTTGCCTGGCACGCCGTGACGCGCGCCGTTGGCAATGCAAAAAATCAAGGGGAAGAGCTGATCAAACCCGTTACCTGACTACTGGCAGCTCGGAAAATCTGGTCGTATACCGAGGCGAAAGCATTTCTCGCTTCATAGCCCACTTCTGCGGTATCCCCTGCCCGGCGATTTTCTGGCTGTATTGTCATATGCGCATATTTAAGCCAGTTTAGAGGCCGGGAATTTTCTGTACAGCGTCGATAACCCCACATTATAAATAATCGCTACCTGCTGTCGCGGTACTCCCGCCCCAATCAGGCGCCCGGCCTGCGCCCATTGTTCCTGTGATTATTATTTAATAACGATTACGAAAACAAAAACTCAACTAACTGAATTAAATAGAATTAAAAAAAGTGACATATAAAAATGTACTTAATTATGTACTTTTGAAATCGTCAGCATACGATCTGCTGATCAACATACGACGTTACATCACAATAGTGAACTGTACGACCTATAAACACGATTACAGTCAGTCCTGACTAAACAGCAGGTAGCCTACCAAGGCATGCTCTTGCAAACAACGTGACTGAGGTAATCCATCACATCAGAAATGTGAAAAATCAGGGTGAAAATTTAATTGAAGCTGTCACTTAACCCGAAGCAGGTCTTCATAGCGGATGGTATATCGTGGCGAGAGGATCTCCCGTTTAATATACCACTATTATTGGATTCCCTGTCCGGTAAAGGTTACCGGCGCAATAGAGAGAAGACAATCTCATCTGTAGTCTACTGATCAAACATTAGGGTAAGAGTAATGAAAAAAGTATATTTTATGTTTGTTATCTTGTTGTCACTTTCAGGTATTCATTCCGCGATGGCAAAACCCTGGCAGGAGATTAAAGAAAGCAAAGAGTTACGTGTGGGGGTGCCTGGTGACTATGCTCCCCTCGCATTTCACAACAGACAAAATAAATTAATCGGTTTTGATATTGATATGGCATATTCACTGGGCAAAGCTCTGCACCTGAATATCCTGTTTGTACCTAGCAGTTGGCCTACGCTGTCAACTGACCTGGCAGCAGACAAATTTGATATTGCAATGGGAGGGATTACAGAAACTCCCGGCAGAAGAAAACAGTTCGCACTTTCTTCTCCGGTACTTAAAAATGGGAAAATAGCGCTGACGCAATGTAACAGGATTAATGACTTCAAATCTCTTGAAGATATTGACCGTAAGGGCGTGCGGATTGTTGTTAATCCAGGTGGTACAAATCAGGACTATGTTGACAAGCATATCAGGTATGCAGATGTTATTCGCGAAAAAGATAATGATGCCACTCTGCAGAGGATTCGTGAACGCAGCGCTGATGTCATGTTTACCGACTTGCTCGAAGGTAATTATTACCAGAACAAAGAGCCAGGTGTCTTCTGCGTATCAACCAGGAGTATCCTCCCCGACACTGCCGGTAATAAAGTCTATATGATGGCGAAGGATAATCAGTATCTTCTTGACGCTGTAAATAGCTGGTTATCTGATGAAAACAGAATCATACTTGCCAGAAAGTGGCAGATAAATCCAGAGTAGCCGCCACAAAGTTTTGACAAGCACCATTGCCGACTGACGAACAGAACTGGCGCGGGGTGAAAGATGTGACGATGATAAAGCCAGCCAGGCTAAATGGATGGCTTATATCAGGGAGCTTAAAACGCTGGATTTAACAGGCGTTTCAGATGAGGCCACCTTCACAGCAATCAGATGGTCTGCATTATCACAGGAGCGATTACTGGTTGTCGGTATTCTTGGTCACCAGATTTTTAGCACATTTATTCTGGTATAAGTTGAAATATTGCAAAAATATTGATGCTTATTATTTTTTCTGTAAGTAAATTCTCGCTCAACAAACTTAATTATTTATTCCACGATGATGAAGTGTGAACTATGCTGGAAATGAAGGAAGTCAACAGTAAGGATAGTCTGAATATTCACGGGTGATATTATGAGACACGTTAAGAACATATTTTTAGTCCTGGTTTTTGCATTGTCGGCAGCAGCTTTTTCCACATCTGCGATGGCTGCCAGTACCCCTCCTCCAGATCACAAACCGGGCGGACTAGACATAGGCGATATTGTTTTACCGCCTCCACCAGATTGGTGTAAAAAGTATCCAGAGGGTACAATGAGACCACCTGAGTTTGGAATAATCTGTCAGTGGAATAAATAATTTTTAGCTGGCTGACATAACCATATTTTTATGGTTATGTCAGCTCAGCACCAAGGCATTATAATCTCTCTGTGCGCGTTTCTATCTTCCACAGTGGTAAAAACTAATCCCGCCAATCATTAATGGCTAGCTGGTTTCTCCGGCCAGTCTGGATTTGAGGTATCCACCCGGTTTACCAGTATCCTGTATTTTTTCCATTCGTCGAGCTGCGCTTTCTCATCATCTGTTGCGATATCAAGATCAACAGCATCCTGTAACGGCGCGATTTTTTCAGATGCTATTTGCAGGAGCCTGTTTTTGGTTTCTTCCGCCTGACGAAGCTGCGCTGCTTTTTCAGCCGCTTCGTCTTTTACCCAGACCTTAGCCTTACTATCCCATTTCTGGTATTCACCGTCTGGTGAAACTGATGTGACATTTTCGGGCAACGGGCCGGGTTCGGAGATATAAACCTGATTGCCGGTTGTTGTGTCGTAAACCGTCTCGCCGCGATGATCCTCCTGCAGACTCCATGTCTGGGTTTCAGCGTCAAATACAGCAATATGACTGGAGGGAATATCAGGAGGGGCGATATCAGTACAGTTTGCCGGTAATCCAGTGTGCGGCGGGATATATGCATCACCTGCGCCAATAAATTCGTTTGTATCTGAACGAAGATTAAAAATTTTAATTGTCTGCGAGGTGTCGCTCATTTTAAACGTCATTTTTTACTCCGGATAAATATTCTGGATTCAGGTGATTGTCATGATAATCGGGACCGAGAAAAACATGATGCCTATGAGCACCAATATAAATATCATCAACCTGATGGCGGGGGCTGATACAGGTGTTACCTGATTTTTTGCAATACGTTCTGCGATCACCAAAACCAATATATTCCGTTCTGGCGTTCGGACAAAGCGCCTTTGACGGACAGTATGCCGTTGTGCTGAATACAGCATCCTGGCGGGCGCTGGCGTATTGCCAGTTAATTTCCGTGGTGCAGTTAATAAAACCATCCCACGCCAGCTTCATTTGCCGGGCGACACTGTCCGGGGATACCTGACCACACCCGGCCCCCATCGCAGGGAATACAACTGATTTAATTTTCTTGTCTTCCCCGGCGCTTTTATTGTGCTGAAATATTGCTAATAACGCTGCACGTGTTGCGTTATAAACCGCATCGGTGCCGTCGATTATCAGCGGAACGCGCATCGTCGGGGCATGAACCAGCCACGGATGCTGACTGTTACCCGTTTCAATAACAAAGGCGGTGCCGACGGGCTGCTCTCCCAGGTATTCACTGATGATATTTTGCTGTACCCGTTCCTGTAATTGCGGCCCAAAATATGCCGTAATAGCAGCATCCACACCACCATCCATAAGACCAAAACTGTTGGCCGCACTGACCATGCAGTCAAATTCCGGTATGGTTTCAAACGGTCCGGGGATAATTTCCACATTTTCGGTATTCTGAAAAGAATGTTCAAAAGCCGCGGCCATTGCTGGAACAGGTGCCGAAAGAATTAATTTAATCATGCCAGCCTCACTATGTAGTTAAATGCAATATTTTTAACCGTGGTTTCCGCATTACCGTCTGCGTCCACAATAACGACGTGTCCGTGTGGACCGATATACATGGTGTGCTCATGTCCTCCGATATAAACTGTATGCGCATGGTCGCCAGCGGCCTGTGTCCATGCACCACCTCCAGGCTGAAATGAGGTGTGATTGGAATCTCCCCAGTATGAATTGATATAACCGCCGAGCTGGTGAGTATGATTGCCCGTGGTATTGGTCGATTTCGTGCCGTAATCAAAGGATGAGGTAGATTTTGTCCCTAAGTCAGTATCCTGCGCCCGCGCGGTGTGCGAGTGCGATTTGTTGCCGTCCATTTCTTGCGACAGTACAGCACGTCCACTGATGGGCTTACCCTTTATTGTCCAGCCTCGCATGTCAGGGATAATGCCGGACGGATACGCTATAGCCAGTAACGGGTAAGCAGATTTATCGAAGGACTGCCCCTGCATCAGGGCGTAACCGGCTGGGGTAGCATCAGACGGCCATGCTATCGGCGCCCCTACTGGATGCGAATCCGGAGGTGGGTTTAGTGTGGTGTAGAGCATTGCCCATTCGGACCACTCAGCATCGGCGGTATCTCGATGGCTGCGAATATATGCGGGCGCTGGCGCACCGTTTGTCCCGCTCCAGCCAATGAGGATTTCCCCATCACCGGTTCCGGTCAGACGTAAAATATTTCCGTATTGCGTCGGATAGCCATTGTTGTAGACCTCGCCCATTATCAGGCCGCTATCACTGCCTCTTGTCGTACCAGTCAGTGCCGGAAGCGCGCCGCGTGATGCCAGTCTGTTCGCTGCGACAGCCGTACCTGATGCAGGGAGCGCTCCGATATTTTGTACAAACAGCGGCTTTTCCGGAATATCGCCACCGTTCTGGTCTTTGGCGAGGTATTTAATATCCGTCTGCTCCTGACTGTAGACCTGAAGGTTATCCCGTGCTGTTCCTTTATTCTGAAGGTCTGACAGATTGTTTTTCTGCCACAGAAACAGCTTCAGGGGATCTGCCAGCAGGTTTACCCAGCCTGCGCTGTCGGCGCCTTCCGGATCTGTCAGGTTATCGTCAATGGTATTCAGCCAGACCGCTGTTGTTGAGACTCCGGCGAGAATGGCATCTTTTGCATATCCACCAATGGCCCCGGCGAAATCGGCATTATACGTGTACAAACCGCCAGCCTGGACGTACCGTATTGCTGCGGTAATATCGTGCATCAGACCGTTAAAATCCTTGCCGTGTGGCGGTATACCTCCCGCTGAAATCGGGGTCATGGTCACCGGAGGAAAACCCGAATCATACGCCGCGTTACCGCTCTCTTTGGTCTGCTGAGTCGCCTTGTCCGGGATATTATTTTTGTCCCCGGCACTCGCAAAGGGTACTGCCAGTTGACGGGGTTTATCGTTAAGCTTCATTACTGGTCTCCTTTAAAACCACTGAGACATAAACACCCGGCGGGGACGGCAGTGCTCCCGACGACTGGATAATCGCCAGTTCTGCCGACGAGAGAGCAAACCCAAAGATGTAACTCATCCTCAGTCCACCATTATTCAGAACATAAGCCCGGCGGTTTTTTCCGAACATAAACCGCAGCATCCGGTTAATATCCGGCACAGAGCAGTCAGTAATATTCGACATGGCTTTCATCAGTATCAGCCGCCGGTATATCTCATCAGACAGGTCAACGGTCCGGGTAACCGATTTTCCGCTGTAAAACGGTGCCTGATTAAACGGACGCGGGTCATCCATTACCGGGTTGTCCATCCGGGCCTCGCTGAAGCCCAGGTAATTAAAATCGTCCTTTACCGTCAGCCGGCGACTGACGCCCACAATCTTTCCCCAGACATCAAGACCGTACTTTTCTGCGGTATCGATGTTCCAGATAAGGTCATAAAAATCATTGATAAAACTGTCGGGGGAAAGTGCTGCGTTAAAGCTGTTAATGAGGGCATTGAGTCGGGGGCTGGCGGCATACTGTGCAAGCACGGTTGCAGCCACATTCTGCACGTTACGCCTCCTGTAGTTTCACACCGATATTCGACACATCCAGAACCGGAATCTCATCTATCCCGAAAGTGACAGCAGTTGTCCATGACGAGCCGTCACGACTCACAGTAAGGCCCAGAATATCGATATTTTCCGGATCGGTTTTGTAAACGCCGGCATAGTAACGCCCTGCGGAGACAACAGAGGCTACCCTTGCCCGCAGACCACCATCTGTACCGTTAAACGCGGACAACACAGATTGCTGTACCTGTTGGGTAATATCTGAGGGCAGATAGTCACTTTTTTTCAGCGTCACACTGACATGCAGACTGACAGGTTTGAGTGTCTGCCAGGTGATCACGTATTCA
>NZ_SNMT01000040.1:0-22468 GCF_013350575.1 Salmonella sp. SG203 | reverse complement strand
ACTGAGCGTGTTGCCGGAATGGTCGTCTAATAAAGTGGCTGAACTACTGCCATGGAACGTAGATCTCTCCAATAAATAAGCGTCAGTACGGTTCTCACTTACCGCTTACGTATCTCATTCTTATCAACGACAGTTAACAAACACAGGGTTGTGATGCTTAAAACTGATAACTGCGCCACTGCAACGTTTTGCCCCGTGTACCACTATGAGACAGACAATGGCAGCCACCTGGAAAAAGTAGAACGCAGGCGGCTAATGAGCAAGGTGATAGTATTTGCAGTGATTGAGCCAGCACGTTGTGGGCTGATAACTCCTGCAATGATTAATGCGTGATATTCAGCAGATACCGCAAAGATGAGGGGCACGAGCCGTTAATAACAGCGAGGAAGTTATGTGGTCATCATTTGCTGCCGTGATTAAGGGACCGATACTGAATAAAGTGAAATCACGTCCGCAATGCAATGATTAAGGCCCGATGGTAGTATGCGCCTGTATTGCCAGACTGAATAAGAATAATACTGATATGAACGAATTTTTGATGGACTATTGTGAGAGAATAGCTTGTCACGGAAATTACGACATTACTCACGGACCGTTTCTGGTCTCTTAGTTTGCTGTGCTGAACTTGTTACCAGCCATGAACCCAATCATATCCATTAGTAAGCGGCGTTCAGGAACTGGAAAGTCGTTTATATGTGATGCCATAGCTAAAGCTTTTTGTGTATGGTTCGCTTCGTGCGGAACACCTGTCGTAATGTAAAACATATCCATACCAGCCTCTTTTAAGCCAGAAAATATACTGGCAGAAAACAGTGTACAATCAAGTGACATCATGCCGTTGCGATGGCACATATAATCATAACTGTTCAACTGAAGTAACTGTGCCAGTTCACAGCGGTTCAAACCCAGCCTCTCGGCTTCTTTTTCCAGCCGGGAAAATACTGTCAAATCACTGTCAATGTTACATGGTTTCATTTTACCCTCCATATAATTAAAGTAACGGTGTTTAGCCGTATCGAATGCGGGTTACAAGGTGATCGACGAGATAATACTCCAATGGCGGAATATCATTTACCCAGCGGTTAATAAATCTTTCCTGGCACTGAAGGCACAATCCATCTCTGTACACACCTGTGAACACATAGAATAAATCAATGCCCATTGAGATAAAAATACTGTGAACGTATGGCGTAAGGCAGGAGACATTTAAATCTTCCCAGCCATCACTGACATAATTGTATTCACGCTCATTTAACCCCAGCGCCATTGCCAGCTTTGCTTTTTTGATACCCAGACGGCGGGCCTCGCGCTCAAGGCGGGTTATTACGGGCAGGTGATAATCATCTTTCATGCGATTTCCTTTTTCAGTGATGAGTTGAACGCTTTCCAGCATTTGTGGCTTTCACCAGTGTTTCATATACAGGTTCAATCAGTATACGAATATCCCCCTGCTCATCGGGGGGTAACTCCTGAATAGCATAATCAAACGCTTCCAGCATGAGTTCATAGTTGTCACTGCGATATTCTCCGGTCATCACATAGAAGAGATCAAATCCTGCGTTATCGAGTGCCGCCTGTATCTCTCCAGACATTTTGTAAAGCTTAAAAACAGGTTTCTCATCAGCGATGATGTAGTAGAAATATATATGAAGTCCCAGAATCTTAGCCATTTGACCATCACTGAGACCAAGACGTTTCTTCTCTTTGAGGAGACGATCTGTTGCGGTTAAATCCCAGTCGTTCTTTAGTGTTTTTGCTGACATGGTGATCCCATATAATTTTGGTTGTTCTAAGTTATGAACCTACGATCGGTAGATGGTATTTTTCAAGAAAATTACACGAAGAGTGATTCTGACTGACCAAGAAAATTTGCATACGTAAAATCCTGCATATCATGACACGATGCTCTTTGAGCAGAATGCAGAAGCCTGTAAGTGGGCTTTTTTTGCTTGCGATCATTTACCTGCAATGTCTAGTCTGTTGGCGTTGTGGTGGTTCCAGCTATGTGCGTGGGCGGTAATGGTTGCAAAAGTCCTTGTTGCAAATGTTAAGCACGCGGGTCAAGGTAGGTAACCAGCTGAAGACTCACAGGGAGGAACCCGACACCGCGACGCTTTCGGCCCTTTAGCTCAGTTGGTTAGAGCGTGTGACTCATAATCGCCCGGTCGCTGGTTCAAGTCCAGCAAGGGCCACCATACGCTGTTAGCTCAGCAGGTTAGAGCAATTGCCTTCTAAGCAATCGGTCACTGGTTCGATTCCAGTACAGCGTACCAAATACCACCACTTCGCTGGTTACGCGGCGGTGTTTGCCCGTCGTTACAGCACAGTGATTCCGGGCAGGAAAAAACCGCTAACGAGAAGAGGCGGCCAGTAAATACTGAATTTGAAAAAAGATCACCTCATCATCATTAGCAGGAAGATCTGCCCAGTTGTGCAGATATTAATACCTTGCCTGATTCAGCCGATAGAGTTAAAAAACAATCTTAAACTGGTAAACCATGTAAATTATCATGTTATGGTAATGTTGTTGCAGTGAATCCCGTTAGCACGGGGCGTGTGGGTTTTCATTCATGATGCCAATATGTACTGAATCCTTTTCGCGGATTATTCCACCGGGTAGCGACTGGCACTGCGACACTACAAAATCAGGGATATTCATGGCTACATCGGTAGCTTTTTTAGGCAAAAAATACCCGGTCTGGGAAAACCGGGCTGGGATGACGAAAAGAGCGTCTAAATGAGTATTTACGAGTTTTGCCTCATAGGGTTAAGGCACGTAAACGATAAGCATTTCAGTTCGACCAGGTCAACAGGACTGTGCAAAGACGTGGTCTTTTTATTTCCACAGGAAGGAGTGAAACTATTCCCGGAAGTAACGCAGACTGCAATAACAGCCATTGATCAAATGTGTCTCCTGCATGCTGATAGCTCAAGTCTGGCCTTGCCGTCAGGTGATTAATGGGAACTTTTAAGGCTATAAGTATCGGTAACGGTTTATCGTCATTCGCGTCCTTGTCAGAAGAAACAGTAACTCCGGCATTGACCTCAGCGCGTTACAGCGGCTGGCGTGGTGATGGTTCTCTCCAGTGACAGAATCGGGAAGTTGTTATAAGTTCGATGGTGCAGAGAGACAATACCGACGGATACTACCTTAATATCGGCAGGAATAACGGGCAGATACGGGAGATTAATCAGCCTGCGTCCGGCTCCCCGGGAAACCTGATCCGTTATCCTGGCTACCTGTTCTGTCAGTTCCGCCTGACCGGCACACTGGTTGAGGGCCGTTATGGCTTCATTTTCTATTTAAAGCTGGCAGCGTCAGCCATTCCTTCTGGTGTAGCCCCGGCAAACCAACGATGTGACAGAAGTGCCCGCAGATTTTTTACCGACTTCACCGTTGTTCCGCGCGTGTTCTGGAGGCATCTTCCCTGGCTGACAGCAAATAAGCCAAACCGCGATAATGCACGATTACTTCTGCGATGATGCGATACGCCCGAACAAAGCCGTGAGTTATGCACTGGTAAAAAAATGAGCCTGTATAAACAGGCTCTAACACGGTAGTCAAATCGAACACTCTTATAAGTCACCCTTTTTATTTCATACGCAGCAGATAAAAAACCATGAGCAGATTCACAACTCTCGCTATTTTCGATATGCTCGATCACTATCTGTAGCATGTACACGAACCGTTCACGTTTTACCTCAACGACGACGAAAGTGATTTGAGAGACGTCCCTGCTGGTTTCATCACTTATTCTATGCCTGTTCTGGACATTAATGCCGGAAGATGGAAAATATGCCAAATAACGCACTGTCAGCATCATCACGATGGAAATAAACAGCAGAAGGTTATTGCAGTACAATACGGATGAGGAGATTGCTTAATTTTATTTAAAAAAAACAGGGGCCGAGTTTAAGGCCCCCGAAATTCTGGGTATGATCAGCTGCACGGCACCTTATAGTGCTCTGTAGGAAATAATTGAGGAACGCTTTATTTTTCTCGTATGCAGTATGTGGATGTCAATAAGATTATTCATCTCTAATGATAGTTCCGAGAGAGCCTTCTCGTGGTTCTCCGATATTATTGAGAGCGACATCAAACGTACCGACCAGTAACACAGTGATGCAGATAATCTGCATCACAACCATCAGCCATCTGAAAATGATGAACGGTAGTATTTCAGACCAGTAAATCGACTTCTTAAAAAACAGTACTTTCTTCAACATAATCAGCTCTGTTAGCGACATCTGCACGCTGAAAAACGAAGATTATCAGTGCAGGTATAAGTTTGATAAGGCATATGATTTTTTTCATCAGAAATTCTCCTCATAACCACTAAAAAGAGGACGATGCGTTCACTGAGAAGTGAGAGTGAAACTTTTATATACTGATTAACACTTCTTTTTTCATATGCAGCCATCAAAAATCAACCTGTAAGGGGAGTAATTTGTGCCTGCTACGGATACTATTTCCATGCGTAGTGAAATGCCGCGCATTTTACGGTAAATGACAATATTTTCATGGCGTTAAGGCATGGTTTTTGAATGGCGCCAGCTCAGCCTATCAAATAGCATGGCAGACTGAGAACCTGTGATAGTGATTTTACCGTCACTGACATCAGGCCGGATGGACTGGTTATCCTCAGGGTGCTTTGTGAGCAGATATAACCCGTACGCATTTGACACCGTTGCATGTTGGGAAATTTTCAGTCATCTCAGGTAACAGCGGAGTTAACATTCCGGGTGGACCCTCATTTATCATGAGTGGTGGTTTTTAGTGTGTTGCTGCATGTCATTGTTGGCAGCAGAGCATGGTTAATGGTCGTAAAAATCGTATCCCACTGAGTTGTCAATATAACGGTATCAGGAACTCAGGTTGAGATTACTGACTCCGGGTACATATGCCGATTTACTGGACGAAATTGCACCATCACGGAAAGTTGTGCGTACGCAAATAGCTATCGTATGTTTACTGATTTGACACCTTCAATACCCAGCAGCGCTGGAGCAAGGTTATTCACTGACTCTTTGGGGCGTAATGTCAGTATCAGAAACAACTCCCAGGCTTTATCCTCTGAAGCACTTTCTTTTAAAGAACGAAACGAAAATCGTATGCGTCTCTTCTGAAGAACACTAAAAACCATGGACAGGCAATCGGGGCTGATTTTCATTTGTAACATGCAGTGGTGATTCAGTAGCCGATTACTGAGTTGGCGGAAGACCTCAAGTACGATTAATGTCAGAAAAGCGCCGTAAATTCCAATTTCATACAAACCACTACCAATAACCAGACCAATGGCAGCCGTAACCCACATGCCGGCTGCTGTTGTCAGTCCTTTTACTATCTGTTTTTGAATTATGATAGTGCCGGCCCCCAGAAAACCCATACCACTAACGACCTGGGCAGCAATTCGGCTGGGATCAAGATCAACATGATTTTCCCTGATGATATCTTCAAAACCGTATTTCGATACGATCATGAACATTGCGCTGCCTATTCCGACAAGAACATGTGTTCTCAGCCCTGCTTCTTTTGCGCGTAACTGGCGTTCAATACCAATCAGGCCCCCAAGAAGTCCGGCAAGAGCAATTCTGATTAGCAGGTCAGTAATGATACTGGAGTCCATAAAGTATAAATCTCATTAATTTACAGTCAGATATGTTAAGAGATTAAGACTGTAAAATCATAATGAATGTGAAGCTATTCACATTAATAGGCATGACAGCTATTTGAATCGCTATCAGACATAACTTTTACTCGATTTGTGCCTGAACAGGTGAATTATTTGTTAGCCTGCACCGGAATGGGGGCTGATACTCCTGATGTTGCGATTAGCAATGACCCCGGTACATCTGGCCTTGTAAACTTTATTCGCAGGATCACGATGTGAGTCGATACTGATTTAATACTGACCGGCACAATACCAGCAAGACTGAAGGAAAGTGCCCTTGGGGGGCTTTTCTGAGATGAGAATGCCTCGCTGCCAGCTCTGACTCAATCATCATCCAGTTTTCTGCATTGAGATAAATCAGAAGTAATTTATGCATATTTTGTCTTGCATAGAAATGAGGTATGACGCTGAAAGCTATGGAATTTTAAGCATAATCTCACAGGGATCGAGAGAAAGTAGTCTGGCAAGATGTATGAACTCAACAAAATCGAGACGTCTCTCACCACTTTCCACTTTTGAAATGAATGACTGTGGTTTACCCACTTTTTCGGCAAATTGCTTTTGGGTTAACCCCGCCTTAAGCCTTTCACTTTTTAAAATATTTATAACCAATTGATATTCAACAGAATAAATTGATGACATAATTAATATCCGATCCGTATCCCAAAATCGAATATCATCTGTTTACGCAAATATCCCAAAATGGGATATTTGCGTAACATTGGTATCTCCGCTCCACAAATCACTATGCTGTCCTTCTTGTGTTGAGGGGAATGAGCGGTAACCAGAGTGTTTTTTTCCGTTCTGAAATGTATGTCTTTGTCTGTAATCAGGAGCATGAAAGATTCTGGAAGAAGCATTGACAGAGGCCGGTGAGAGTACATTGTGAAAAAACAATAGGTGCAACATTCATATTGTTATTGCAGCACACAATATAAAACGGAGGCATTAATGGTCAGACTCAGATATTCCACTGCGGTGGTTGTGGAGAAGGGGGAAGGAGATTTGTTATTTGACAGTCTGCCGCAATCGGCACCGGTTACGGGACAGGCACAGGCGATGATGCTTCAGCAACTGATCAATCATCTGAGAGCCAGGTTATCCGGATCGGTAAATATTACCTGCCATCCTCACCGTATTGGCCATCGTGGTAGCGTGGCCATGGCGTTTGAAGGTGAAACCGATCGGGTGGACGTACTCATTACGGTGAACGGGCGGACACTGTTCCCGGAAGAGGAAGAATATACGCGTGCACCGCGCTGGTATATTGATGTGGTGGATGCCGTGGACGCGGTATATCTGATGTTGACGCTGAACGCCGGAATGATGAAATAAGTGGCAAGGATGTGAGGGGATGGTTGTCAGCATATTCATAACGTATACAGCTACTTATTTGGGCGGAAATTGAGGTTCCCCTGGAGTGCAGTGCCAGTGATGATGTTGCACAGTTCAGGCTGAGCAGTCACCTCATTGTTGATATCAACATACTCAATGCAACAATCACCAGAAGACCGCCGAATATATGTGATACGCTGTTGCCTGGTAATCGTTGCACCCCCCACCGGCCTGCCAGTAAACCGATACATACAGCGGCGAGGAATGCCCCGGCAGTTGTATCGAACACGAGCATACCATTCTGCCTGGCCGCCAGAACAGCAGTCCCTCCTGTCAGTGAAATAACACATAAAGAAGTGGCAGTAACCGATGCCATGGATAAACGGGTTAAACGCTTCAGAGCCGGAACAATAATAAAACCTCCCCCCACACCCAGTAATCCGGTGGCAAATCCAGATAAAGCACCAACCGCTGCAACTGCCAGTACTGAATACCAGTGCCATACCAGCCGCCCTGTTTCTGATGATTGTTCGCATAACACCCGTCTGTTACTTTTTTTCCCGGGGACAAGAAAACGGTAAGCGACGAGCAGCATGCAGAAAGAGAATATGAAAACCAGGAATGTGTGGGATACATGCGCGGCCGCCCATATTCCGGGCCATGTAAAAGGCATGCCACTGACCGCCATTAACAGAGCAGCGCGATAACGTGTTTCCTTTCTCTTTAAGCCTATACACGCACCAATTACCGCCGCGGTACTTACGGCAATCAGGGCCAGGGGAGAAGCTTTCGTGATGGGTAAATCAAGAATAAACATAAGCGCAGGTACGGCCAGAATCCCACCTCCTGCACCGGTTAGCCCCATCAGCACACCAATAATTAATCCAGTCAGCCAGACCATTTCCGTTTCCCGTTATTCAGAAAAATAGAACATGATTAAACATACATTGCCTGAGAATTCAGAACAAAATTCAGAGCGTGTCGGTTTTGAAAACTATCATAGTCAGCTATCCGCAATCATTAACATCTGCAATAAAATGGATAAGGTTGTTACGTTTTGTCTTTGACACAGGGGATCTGCGGGCGATATTAAAGTGTTCTGGCATGTAATTTCCCCCTGACAGGATGGATAGTAATGCATCAGATTGAACGGCTTTTATTGCTGGTTCTGGGCCTTCTGCCCACACTGGCGCTGGCAGAAACGTCCCCTTTGCCGGAGCCACTGGCTGCCCTTGAGAAACAAGGGCTTGAGCTTAAGGGCGAATTTACTATTAAGCCCGATTTTAAGGGGTATGTGATGGAGTACGATGGCCAGGGAACCACCGTTTTTCTCTCATCAGATAAAAAACACGCTTTTGTTGGAAACCTCGTGGACAGTGACGGAAATAATCTCAGTACGCCATGGATTGAAAAATACGTCTATGCTCCCATGGCCCGGGAAATGTGGCAGAAACTGGAGAAAAGCCGCTGGATTCAGGATGGTAAAGACAACGCAGCACAAAAAGTTTATGTATTTTTTGATCCGTATTGTCCTTATTGCACCGAGTTCTGGCAGAAAGCCCGTCCCTGGGTTGATGCTGGTAAAGTTCAGTTAAGACTTATCCCTGTAGCTATCCTGCGGCCAGACAGTAATTTGAAAGCTGCGGCTATCATGATGTCAAAAGATCCCGTTAAAACGCTTCATGACTATGAGAGTTCACACTGGAAAACCCGGCTGGATAAGCCTGACCCTGTTCCCGCAGATATTACAGCAGCCCTGCAGGATAACCTGTTACTGATGGAAAAACTTGGCAGTAATGCCACACCCGCTATCTATTATCTGTCTCCTGAAGGCCGTCTGCAGCAGCAACTGGGACTGCCGCCGGATGATGACACGATGAACACGATAATGGGCGGTAAGCCTTAAACCTGAGCTTTTACGTAATCCAGAGGAGTTAACCATGAGAATTGTTTTTCATGTACCAGAGCTTTCGCGCAGTATTCCCTGCCTGAATAATGTGAGAAATTATTTGAATCAGGCAACCGAAGCGCAGGAAGAATCTGTACAGGTAATTTTTAACGCTGATGCAGTCAAGGGGTTGGTCCGGGGCGAGGAGAGCGCTGAACGCTGGCGTATATTATGCGATCAACACGCCTGTATTCAATTGTCAGTCTGTAATAACTCTCTAAAGGGGTATTCTCTCACCCCTGAACAACTGATTGATACCATAAGAGTTATCCCGGCTGCGGTTGTGACTCTTGTGGAGCTTCAACACCAGGGATGGATATATATTCGTCCATAATACAGGGTGAAATCTTCTTTCTTATCAGCGTAATCACCTCAATACAGAGATGAACCGGATATTACAGCATCGGTTATTTCCCGTAATGATGTTCCCGCTATCAGCAATTGCTGTTGATACTGAGGTCACCCTGCAGTGTGATGAGAGGGGGACCGTCTCAGTAGTGTTTGCCGAATATGGACTGGTTACCGAATCATGGTCTCCGGCTTTTTTCGAAACAGGAATCCAAAAAAAAGATGTTCATCTTTCTTCAGGCAAACCAGTCGCCGTGTGGCAATTCAATAATGGTGACCACCTTTTTCAGGTTAAAGGTACGACAGGCTGGTTTGCCAAATACAGGGGCGATCTCCCGGGAACTTTACGCAAGTGTGAGTTCCTGGAACAAATAGTGTTGCAACCAGAAAATTTACCCCTGAATCCTTATCGGTGAAAATGAAACTCCGTAGTTGCTCCCTGATGGATTTCCCGGTCAATCAACTATTGATTGCGAGTCGGCGGGATTACGATGACGTCAGGCATTTAATTTATTAAAAGTGGATTTTGATTTCCCCGCTGAATTCTTCATCACTCCCTAACACAATGTCCGGATGTATAACACACATCCGGAGTCGCCGTGTTCTGTAATCATGTTATTCCCCCGTTATTACTGAGCGTGTTGTTGCTGTCCCTGTCTGCCCGGGCGGGAATGGTGGTGTACACCGACCATGCCCACCCGCCATCCGGGGTGACCGGTGATACCCGCGTGGTCTGGCTGGATGCACCTGAACAATTACAGCAGTCGCTGTTTGGCTCTCTGACGTCAGACCCCAGAGAAGCAGAACGTCGGGCGCAGGCGGTGATCCACTCTGCCGGCTGGCAGCAGAAACAGGCTGAACTGACTCAGGCTTACCGGGGGGTGCTGCAGGCGTGGTCGCTGGGGCTGCAAAAATATCCGGCCGTGGTGTCTGACGACCAGTACGTGGTTTATGGCACTGCCGATGTGGTGGTGGCCGAAGGACTGTTCCACAGTCACAGGACGCGGGAGGGGGGGCGATGATACGCCGGAGTCTGTCATCCCGTCTGAAGCCGGTTGCGCTGGTCCTGATGCTGGTCACCGGCTCTCCTGCTGTGGCTGATGCGGCAGTGAACACTGCCACCCTGATTGCCGGCAGCGCCTCACCCTCGTGTATCAGCTGGCGGGTGAAGGGCATTTGCTACTGGCTGTTCTGCACGCCCTTTGGCTGCACGGTGAAAACGTCAGTAAAGGTGGAGCACTTTATTCCGGAAGCCGTGATTTCCGTCTATCAGGATAAGGGAGAAAACCCCTGGACTGAGATGAAGACGGTCAGCAGTGTGTCGGGCGGAATTGAGAGCGCCGTCAGTTCAGGCCTGGCCGGGCTGAGTGCCGGAGGCGGACAGTCCACGGCAAAACGGCCGCAGGGCAGTGAGAGTCTGCTGAGCACCCGCTTCAAATATGCCGATGCCATCGGTCATCCTGCCACCTCACTTATCGGCGGACAGATACCGGGGTATTCCTGCAAAAGTGCCGCCACCCCGCTGGTTCCCTATTTCCTGAGTACTCTGGACAGCCTGGCCTGGCGCACGGGCCTGCCGGAAGCCCTGTATCCGGAGGCGCTGATACCCGGTAAGCGTGAAATCGGCAGTACGGCCGGCAGGAACATGTGGGGCAATGTTTATCCGCGCAGTGGTTTTGTCACCCAGCAGGATGACTATAAGGCCGGTGCGGTTATTGCCCAGCGGGTGGCCGATATCATCACCCGCAGTGGACAGGTGCATGTTTACCAGCCGCTGACGGGCCACCGGCGCCCGGGTTACTGGCCACCGGACCCGGTCACGGAAAATACCGGCACAAAAAACCACAAATGGCAGCGTCTGGCACCTGCGGCATCACAGTCCTGTGCGGTGTTTCCTGATGCGGGCGGAAAGGTGGCGGAAGACGGCAACTACGCCTGGACGCTGTGGCAGCCGTACAGCTGTTGCAAACCACGCGGACAGACATTCCTTTACAGCACCGATTTCAGCTGAGGTTTCTGATGAAGAAAGCACGATACACAACACCATTTTCTTTTCCCGGGGCCGCACTGGCGTTGTTCACCAGTATGCTGCTGTCCGGGCCGGTGTCAGCGATATCACTTCCCTCTCTTTCCGGGGCAGGGAAAAGTGCGGGCGACGCTGTCGGTAATGCGGTCAGCGACGGTCTGTTCTACTCGATTGGCGGCGGGTCTGTGATATCGCAGTCCCCGACCTCCAACAGTATGCAGTTACTGGGGCTGAAGGCGGGCATCAACAGTGACCTGATGTGTGGCAACTTTGATATTAAAACCACCGTCAGTAACCAGCTCAACGGTCTGACCAGCGGATTTAAGGACCTGATGGGGAGTGTGGTTCAGGGGGCCACGGGGGCGGTGACCAGCATGCCGGCGATGGTTGTCCAGCGCGCCAACCCGGGGTTGTACGACATGATAACCAACGGCGTGGCGCAGGCCGGTCTTTCATTTGACCGCTCAAAGCTGAGCTGTGAAAACCTGTCAAAGAAACTGGCTGACTACACCATGGGGGACCGGGCCTGGACGGATTCGGCGGTCGGGGATGAGTACCGGGATGCGGTGACCCGCAGTGGCGGAGATGCACTGAAGGCAGAGGAAGCAAAGGATAACGCGACAGGTGAAGAAGGAGCCCGCTGGATAGGGGGACAGAAAGCCGGCGGCAAGGGACAGCCGGCTATCCAGCCCACCCGGGACATGGCGAAAGCCGGGTACAACATGATGAACAACCTGCCGGTGAACAGTAACCGAAGTGTCCCGAAAAACCAGTGTAACGGCTCGGCCTGCCGGATATTCAGCAATGCGGAGGAGGCGGCCGCAGTGGTGGTGAAAGTGCTGGGTGACCGCAGTATCCGCACCTGTACTGACCCGTCACAGTGTCGGAGCGGCGGGGAAGACAATGCGCCGGGGGCATCGGTGGCCGGTACCGGTTTTGGTCCGATGCTGGATGAGGCGACAAAAACGAATCTGGAGACGCTGAACCAACTGGTGAACAGCCGGGGTGCGCCTTCTGCGGAAGAACTCGGCAAACTGAAAACAGGAGGTCTGGCTGTCACCCGTGGCGTGATAGAAGCACTGCGTGACGACACGGACCGGAACACGCTGGTACAACGGCTTGCCGGCGAACTGGCAATGGCGGACACCATTGAAACTGCGCTGGCCATGCGGCAGATACTGACCACCGGAGAGTCTGAACCCAATGCGGCGGCACAGAAGCAGGCCATAGAGGAAGGCGACCGGCGTGTCGGTTCGCTCGACCGGGGGCTGGACAATCTGAAGAACGAGATGGAGTTGCGCCGGGCTGTCAGCAGCAACAGCCTGCTGAAGACGCTGGAGCGGCAGGAAATACGTAACAGTACGAACCAGCTTCAGCAGAAGGATGCGGGTGGTGATGAAAAAATGAGTGTTATTGAGCAAAGGAGCCAGTAATGAAGAAGATGACCATTCCCGCGTGGCTGAAATCTGGTCCGGTAAGGGGGCTTCTGCAGGTTCTTTTATGGTGTGTGGCGCTCACGTTCCTGATGGTGGTTCTGTATACCTTTGATTCACGGGGGGAACTCCATGAACGGATGGTACAGTGGCGCATTCCCTTACTGGTCTGGCGTCTGGCGCTGTACTGTATTCTCATCACCCTGTGGCTGTGGCCGGGGGGACTGCGGCAACGTTATGCTGGCCAGGTCAGATCCTCCAGTCATCCGAATCCCCGTTTTGCAGTGTTTCGCATAGAAATTATCCCCGTCCTGCTGATTGCGTTTTCTGAATACAGCACCTGGACGCAGTGATACCGAGGAGAGCTCCGTGACTGCAAACAGTATTATTGAGTATATCCTGGTGTTTTTCGGCTGGGTGCTGAACAACGCGATGTGGGACATTATGTCAGGAACCGGGTTATATCTTTTGCCCCTGGTGTTTAAATGTGCGGCCGTCTGGCTGAAGACCCGGGAAGAGGGATTTGATGAGGGGAACAAAGGGATGTTGCTGCAGCCCAGGATGGAGCATGCGCTGTATGTGCCGTATCTGGTGATTCTGTTCTGCGTTATACCGGTTGCTCCGGTAAATATCAGCACAATGAAGTTTGACAGCAGCCGGGCGAAGCAATGCCATGTGTCGGTGGCCACCCCGCAGGGCTCCGGTTACAGCCAGGTGGTCAGTGACTTTGGCGGCAGAACGGTGCAAATTCCGTTATGGTGGTATCTGGTGCACCGTCTTTCGAAAGGCACCACACAGGCGATGATTGCGTCCATTCCCTGCGGGGGGAAAATCCGGCAGATACGGTTTGAAGTGCAGCACACCCAGTTACGCGACCCGATCCTGATTCAGGAACTACAGGATTTCTCCGGCAGTTGCTATTCGCGGGCCTACTACCGTCTGAAAAGTACGAATCAGTCCCTTACGGATAAAACGATTAATTCGGTGAGCTGGATAGGCAGCGATTATTTTCTCAACACAGAAGGATATTACGATACCTACACTTCGAAACAGCCGAGAAGGGCCTGGCCGTGGAATGAAAAGCGGGATGCGGGGTATGCTAACACGGGGGACGGAGGGTATCCGACGTGTAAGGAGTGGTGGTCAGACCCGAAGAAGGGACTGAAGGACCGGGTACTGGCCAGTCTGCCATCGCAGGTTAAGGCGGATTTCCAGTTACAGAATGTGAGGAGCTGGCAGGAGCTGGCGCTGCGGTGGCTGGTGAGTCCGCGTAACGTGTCCCTTTCCGGAGGCGGTGAAACCTACATGACGGGCAGTAATGATAATGCCTCGGGTCTTGTGGGTAACCTCACGCGGCTGGCGACAACGGTCGGTGTGGGAATGAAACAGTTTGAGGCATTACCGGGTTTTGATGCGCTGAAACAGGCCCTGCCGATAGTCCAGGCGCTGCTGGAGATGATGGTGATTATTGCCATACCGGTGCTGCTGATGTTCAGCGCGTATGATCCGAAAACGATAGTGACTATCACGTTTGCACTGTTTGCTCTGATGTTTATTCCGTTCTGGTGGGAAGTGGCCGGCTGGCTGGATGACCAGTTGCTGACGATAATGTACGGTACCAGCGATGATTCGGGGCTGGGCAGCAGTGTACCGTTTGCAGATTTTGTGGGCTCGGTGAATGACGGCTGGATAATGAATCTGGTTCTGGGCGTGATGTATATTCTTTTCCCGTTGTCCTGGTTCGGGATGATGGGCTGGACTGGAGTCAGACTGGGGGATTTTGCCACACAGATGGTAAATAATGGAGCTAAATTGCCTCAGACTGCCGGGAATGAAGGTGGCAAACAAACAAAAGAGGCAGCTGTTTCTGTAATTACAAAAGGTAAGAGGAAACTGAAATAATATTTTTAAAATGAACTACCATAATGGGAACGATATATAATGGCGGCTTATTTTAGTAGTTTTCAGGATTGAATATTACTACACCATCCTGATATATGGACCCATCGCTACCATATGTATACTCTGAATCAAAATCGCATTTATTTTCTGTATTCATCATCCCTGCTACAACTGGAACGCAAATTACAGTGGCTGTTACCAAACCATCAAGAAGACTACCGATTCCCAGTAATGTATTTTTCCCTAGTTCTTTATAGTCCTGTTCAGTCATTTTATATGTTTTCGGCTTACGGGTGAGAAACTCATCAACGTCTGCCTTGCTGAAAACAGTATTGGTTGCTGGAGGCGGTGTTTGCTCCGGAATATCGGGTATAAAGTACGTTGATTTTGCCTGATGACATTTTTTTTCCTGAGACCTGCGTGGGACAAAATCAGGAATGCCGTTGGTGGACGAACGCATAGAGTGACCGTGTTGTTTTTTCAGCCCAATGATGGTTTCCTGAATATCATCAGGATTAAAGAAAGATTCTTTCATGGTTATGTCTCCCTTCAATAGGTGATAAGACAGCCAATAAACTACTTTAATCTTCCCCTGGATTAAAGGAAATGCAAAATAGTTATAAGTAAATTTTTTATATAACTGATTGCCAAAAACGATCGAGTCTTATCTTATTTTGTAAGGAAATTGAAACAGTAACACTATCCGGACCGAGGTCAATTTTACTGTTTTTCAGACAGAAAATAAGACGATAAATGCTGGACAACCCTTCTGGCGGTTGAGATGCTCCTTGTCTGAAAAGGAGGGAAATATGCCGGAATCAAAGCGTAAAACTCCGAAGTTACCTGATGATGAGATAGCCCGGAAGCTGGAATCCGGAAAGCTGTGGCGCAGAGCGATCTGCCGCTGGTGTTATGTTCTCACCGAAACAGAAGATGTCCATGTTGCCGAACAGATTGTTCAGCATATAGCCTGGTGCCGGCAGCAGGTGCCACAAAAGCGCCCGGGTGAACTGATACTGTCAGCGAATGACCTGCGTTATATTGACAAAGTCGCCCGGAAACTGGGATGTGGGCCTATTGCACGACATTGGATAGAGTAGTGGTATTGATGATGGAAAAGTAATGTTGATTGCATCATGCTGAATAAACATACAGAATTGTGGGTATATACCCGGCACTTTTCCGGTGCCTGAATCACATATAAAACTTTTCTGGCGACCTGAAGTGTTCCTGGTTCCTGTGCTTGCATACCGCAAGGGAGTTGGTCCAATGGTTAATCTGTAACAATAAAAGAAGCGGCTATAAAACCTTTCGCCAGATTGTGTTGCTCGTTGGCCCCCGGGCAGCAGCAAGCACAATTTTTGTCATGCACCTAAGCTTTCGCAGGGAGAGCACTGACGCTGTCTTGACCTCGTCAATAATATTAACCTGTAAAAGGAAAGATAATCCTGGTGTTGTTAGCCAGCCGGTCATTCAGATGACAATGTTTCGGTCTATACCATTTGCAACATGGTGCTGACTATTTCATAGCGGGACTAATTTTTTCTAAACAGATGAAATAATACTGTGACAGTAATCACATTATAAAAACATAGATCTTTTAATGATAACAATAATCATAACCGTGAAAGTTATTCTTCATGTGACCCTCCCTTCTGTTTGCCTTTCTCGGTTTTTAGAATAAAAGTCCATATTTCAATGTAAATAAGTCTATATATTTTATTTTATTTAGTAGTTATGGGATTTTAATCTTAAAAATCATCTCAAATTCTTCATGAAGATTATTCTTAATTAATTTCACCCTTTACGTGATACAAATAATTAACACAATACCAACAGAGTGCACGCCTTGTAACATTACCACGCTAATAATTGTGTTAAATAATTGTTTAATTGATGATATTTCTTAAATAACGATCATAATCATCGATCGTATCGATCTATTTTAATCAATTTATCTTGATTGGGACTTTTCTTATAACTCCAGTGGCATCAGTTGAAACAAAAGTACTTTGAGAAAATTTCAGTCATTGTCGTTATGTAAACTTAATTATTTCTGAATGTGTTCTCGTTAATACCCTCATCTTTATTTCAGCTTGTGCTTAACAATTCTCAATCGTTCAAAGGATAACTTACTATGCGTAATAAAATAACACTCGCTATGGCGGTTTTCGGTATGATGAGTACCGTACCTGCTTTTGCAACACCTATCGCCACAACTGATGCAGGACAGGGAACAATACAATTTACCGGCTCTGTTATTGACGCGCCATGCAGTATTGTCCCGGAAAGCCAGAATATTCAGGTAAATCTGGGCCAGGTGAATTTAAAAACGCTTGACCAGCAAGGTAAAACCTCCAGTTCAGTGCCGTTCAGCATCAATCTGACAGGATGCTCATTTGATGCCCCAGCTACCGGGAGTACGACTGTTCAATATTCAAAAGTGGCCGTGGCTTTCCCGGGTGTGAATAGTCCGACAGGGGGAGCGACTCAAGGAGAAATATCAAATGGTGCCACTACTGGTGCGGCAACAAACGTGGCGATTCAGCTCCTTCAGGGTGATGGTACTTCGCCTGTGAATTTTACTCCTTCTGTAGATGATGCTATTCAGCTCGACAGCACTTCGGCAACCAGTAAGTTGCAATTCTATGCCCGCATGATGGCCACAGGTGTAGCCACTGCCGGTAATGTAGGCGCAACAGTCACCTACAAACTGCACTATTTCTGATACAGGCGACAGTCCGGTATAAATCAGGAATATAAAAAGCAAATAAACAAAAAATAAACGGTTCTGTTTTTCATTAAATCCGCATAAACCGTAACAACACGGTATTTCGTGTGGAAGCTGTTTATCTTTATTTTTCAGGCGTCCGGATAGCTGGCTGGTTATTTATACTCCGTATTTATCCGGATGCCTGTTATTTCAGAATGTGAAATTTATGTATCTGGTAATTATTCCGCTGTCCGGGCGGTATTAATTCATTTTATTCCGGCAAACTTAAGAAGATAACGACGCATACCATGAAAATGAAACGTCTGGCCCTGCTGGTTACCCTGAACATACTGTCGCTGCCGGCACTGGCGACGGAGTTCAGCGCCGGTTTTCTGAAAAACAGTGACCACAGCAGCGTGGATTTATCTGCCTTCAGCCGGGACGGCTATGTCGCGCCGGGCGATTACCTGCTGGATATTTATCTCAATGACAGACTCATCCGCAGTCAGTATACGGTCACCGCGGTGGACGCCGGCGACGGACGTTCGTTGTTCTGTATCACTCCGGCGCTGACAGATATGCTGGGCCTGAAAGAGGAAAGCCGCCGTCAGCTTGCTCCGGTGGAAGGGACAGACGGCCGGTGTCTTAACCTGACCACGGCGGACAGCCGGGTGCAGTACTCGCCGGATAATCAGTCCCTGACCGTCACGCTGCCCCAGGCCTGGATGGAATATCAGGACCCGGACTGGGTGCCGCCTGCCCGCTGGGATGATGGCGTCAGCGCAGCGCTGCTCGACTATAACCTGATGGCGAACCGGTACATGCCGCATCAGGGGGACGCCTCCACCAGTTACAGCCTGTACGGCACTGCCGGATTTAACCTCGGTGCCTGGCGCCTGCGCAGCGATTACCAGTACAACCGCTATGACAGCGGTAACGGGAACGTGCAGTCTGATTTCTGGCTGCCGCAGACGTATCTGTTCCGCCCGCTGCCGTCGCTGCGTTCAAAGCTGACGCTCGGCCAGACGTATCTCAGTTCCGCCATTTTTGACTCCTTCCGCTTCGCCGGTATCACCCTGGCCAGCGATGAGCGGATGCTGCCGTCCTCCCTGCAGGGCTACGCCCCGCAAATCAGCGGCATTGCGAACAGTAACGCGCAGGTCACCGTCAGCCAGAACGGCCGCGTTCTGTATCAGACCCGGGTTTCCCCCGGTCCCTTTATCCTGCCGGACCTGAGTCAGAACATCAGTGGAAACCTCGATGTCAGCGTCCGGGAAAGCGACGGGACGGTTCACACCTGGCAGGTCAACACTGCCAGCGTACCCTTTATGGCCCGTCAGGGACAGGTCCGCTATAAGGTGGCGGCCGGTCGCCCGCTGTACGGCGGACGGCATAACAACAACACGGTCAGCCCCGATTTTATGATGGGGGAAGCCACCTGGGGAGCATTCAACAACACCTCCCTGTACGGCGGGGTCATTGCCTCCACCGGGGATTATCAGGCGCTGGCCCTGGGTGCGGCGCAGAACATGGGCATTCTGGGGGCGATATCGGCTGATGTCACCCGCTCACAGGCGCAGTTGCCGTCTGCACACACGCCACGCCAGACGGGCTACAGCTACCGGATTAACTACACCAAAACCTTCGACAGCACCGGCAGCACGCTGGCGTTTGTCGGATACCGTTTTTCCGACCGGCACTTCATCTCCCTTCAGGAATACCTGGCACGCTCCGGGTATGACGGGGATTACTGGCAGGATGAAAAGCAGAGCTATTCCGTGAGCTGGAGCCAGTACCTGGAAGCGCTCAGCATGAGTGCTTCCCTGTCCCTGAGCCGTATCAGCTACTGGAATACGGACGGCAGTAATAACTGGACGCTGTCGGTCAGTAAGTCGGCAGATATCGGGGCCGTTCACGGGGTTAACCTGTCGCTGTCCCTGTCCCGCAACCAGACGGCATACAGCCTGACGCAGAACCAGGTCTGGCTGTCAGTCAGCGTCCCGTGGGGCGACAGCCGCCAGGTGAGTTACAGCATGCAGAAGGATAACCGGGGCAGTATGCAGCAGACCCTGAACTACAGCGATTTCCACAGTCCCGACACCACATGGAATATCAGTGCAGGTCACAGTCAGTATGACAGCGGCAGCAGTAACAGCTTCAGCGGCAACATACAGAGCCGCCTGCCTTATGGTCAGGCCGGGGCGGACTTCACCCTGCAGCCCGGCCAGTACCGCAGTCTGGGACTGAACTGGTACGGCTCACTGACCGCCACGGCTCACGGCGCTGCCTTCAGTCAGTCAATGGCCGGGAATGAGCCCCGCATGATGATTGACACCGGGGGCGTGGCCGGGGTGCCGGTTAACAGTGGCAGTGGCGTGACCAACCGTTTCGGCATTGCTGTGGTGAGTGCCGGCAGCAGCTATCGTCCGGGTGACAGCTCCGTGGATGTGTCCGCCCTGCCGGCGGGGGTGGATGTGACTGACCCGGTGGTCAGTCAGGTGCTGACGGAAGGGGCGGTCGGCTACTGGCCTGTTCAGACCAGCCGGGGGGAACAGGTCCTCGGGCATATCCGGCTGGCTGACGGGAAAAGTCCGCCTTTCGGGGCGCAGGTGGTCCCGGAGAAAACCGGTAAAACGGCGGGAATGGTCGGTGATAACGGGCTGGTCTACCTGACGGGCATTGATGCTTCAGAGCGCAATGCTCTGGTCGTGACCTGGAATGGCAGGACGCAGTGTCGGCTGTCCCTGCCGGAGAACGCGAATCTCAGCCAGGGCGCGCTGCTGCTCCCCTGTCGGTAACGGTCAGGCGTACAGCACGTGGCAGACATACAACATTATTCATACGGAGAGAACAGGTGAACAACAGACAGAAAGCGGGACTCATTGCCGCCCTGGTGGCAGCCCTTGCCGGGCCCGGTGTCAGTCAGGCGGCCATTAATGTTGACCGGACCCGCATCATCATGAGCAGCGATGCGAAGGCGGTCTCCGTCGGGCTGAGTAATGAGAGCCGGGACCAGCCCTATCTGGCGCAGTCATGGGTGGAGGACAGTCAGGGAAAGGCGACGAATGTACTGATGGCGCTGCCGCCGCTGCAGCGTATTGATGCGGGGAAAAAATCCCGGGTCAGAATCATGCGGGTGCAGAACAGTGGTGCCGCCCCGCTGCCGGCGGACCGGGAGAGTCTTTTTTATTTCAACGTCAGGGAAATTCCGCCCGCACCGGAGGACAAAAGCAAAAATATTCTGCAGCTTGCCACGCAGAGCCAGCTGAAGCTGTTCCTGCGCCCGGCCTCGCTGGCCGCAGAAGGGAGTGCCGCGCCCGAGCAGAAACTGGAGGTACTGCAGTCAGGCAGAACGCTGACGCTGAAAAATCCGACGCCGTATTACATCACGCTTGTCTGGCTGGGACAAAACCTGAAGCAGAAGCTGGCGGGCTTTAAGGAAGGAACGATGGTGGCGCCGTTTTCATCGCAGACGCTGAATACCGTCCTGCCTGCCGGTACGGACCGGATACTGGTGGGCAATGTGGATGATTACGGGGCAATGAGAATGAACCGTTTTACCTGTACGGCGGGGGAATGCACATTCCGGGAGCGTATTCATGATTAAGGCCGGGAATGGAACAATGAAAACACGGGATGACCGGACGGCGTTTGCGCAGAACCCCAGGCTGAACCTGCCGGTGCTGCTCCGGTGGCTGCTGATGGTGTCTGTTCTGGCCGGACCGGGATATGCGTATGCCATTGTGGAATGCACGGACTGGAATGGTAACGATAAACCTGTAAATTTAAAACTCCCGGACTCAGTCAGTCTTCAGCCCGGTATGGATGAAATTCCTCCTGTCCCACCAGTTACAGTTAATTATAAATGCATCGACCCGGAGGGTTCGGATAATGTGACGCGCACAGCATCTATTGTCATTCTTGGTGATGCGAATAATTTAATTAAATCCCTGAAATCACTTGGGCTGACATTGACAATAAACGTTTCTGATAGTTCCGGGGTAACGTCACCCTCCTGGGTTTTTAACAGTTCTGGCACAGCAGTTGATAATATAGCGGTAGGCCGTTCTTATAATGGTAGTACGGGTACCGGTAACAGAACGATGACCATTAATGCAGCTCTGTCAAGAGATTCATCAGAAAAGACCAGCCCCGGATTTTATGCAATACCGTCACTGTCAGCTTTTAAACTGGTTCCCTATTACGGTACATTTTTAGGCGGTCTGCAGTTGAATACCCCGGCAATAAGGATACAGTATGTCCCGACATGTTTTGTACAGACCAGTCTGAATACAAATAACATCAACTTTGGGCCGGTATTGACAACAGATGTGGACAGCAGTTTTGACCGGCAGATTCCTTTTACGGTCACTGCAAGTGTAAATAAAAATTGTAACGGAGGATATTTTGGAAACCTCCAGACCGGCTATACACCCGCCCTGACGGGAGCAAAAACATATTATCTCGATCTTCCACTCAAGGTATCTTTTGTCCTGAATAATGGTGGGGAGGCTTCTTCAGATAGAAAATCCATCCTGCTGTATAAGGAGAGCACATCAGATAAAAATGGACTACAGCTGGAAATCAAAGCACCTGATGGTAATCCGGTTACCTTTAATGAAGCCAGTTTACCCGTCAATAAATTTGGTAACTTTCAGGGTAGTGAAAGTGGAGGTACATGGAATATCATTAATAGTTATCAGGCTGTCCTGTCCTCCGCAGGAGAACAGGTCAAAACTGGAAAGTACAGTGCTCAGGTTACCGTGAAAGTAGATTACTACTGATTTAAATCAGCCAGTGAAAGAATAACTTTCACTGGCTGAATATGGTCAGAAAACAAAAATAAAACATATTAAAAAATTCAATTATACCTCCGGCATTTTCTTTTATTAATAATATGACGAGGTTTTTATGTGCCCTGACAGTACACACAAAAAGAAGCCATATACACCGGCAGGTAGTGATATACATTATCCCGGGCAGACAAACCATGATGCCTGTTTTATCCCGGAGTGTGTTCGCCAGCACAACGGAGAACCTCTTTATATTCTTGTTGCGCACTGGTGTCTGCTGCAACAAAACTGGGTTCAG
>NZ_SNMT01000039.1:0-26219 GCF_013350575.1 Salmonella sp. SG203 | reverse complement strand
CATCAAAATGGTTGTTACCCTGATCCACCCGATCGCGATGGACGACGGTCTGCGTTTCGCAATCCGTGAAGGCGGCCGTACCGTTGGCGCGGGCGTTGTTGCTAAAGTTCTGGGCTAATTACTCGTTAATTAGTTTTGAATTGAAGAGGGCGCTTCGGCGCCCTTTTTGTTGCCTGCTATTTAGCCGCTGTTATATTTATTCACCCTTTTTAACGCTTCTCCCGTGGCGTAAATCGCTTTGTGCTATTGTAATCATAACCATTCTCATTTACACTTTGTGCGGAAATTGAACGGGAGCGATCATGTACGTTTGTTTGTGTAATGGTATAAGCGATAAAAAAATCCGCCAGGCTGTACGACAATTTCATCCACAGTCATTTCAACAGTTGCGTAAATTTATTCCTGTGGGAAATCAATGTGGTAAGTGTATTCGCGCCGCGCGAGAAGTGATGCAGGATGAGTTAACGCAAATGCCGGAATTTAAAGAGATCGCCTGAGTCACACTCTTTTTTTTGACATCCCTGTAGCCCCATCTACGCTCTAGAGAGTGGAAGCGGAGGGACTATAAAATGAAAGGTGATGTTAAAATCATAAATTATCTCAATAAACTATTGGGAAATGAGCTTGTCGCAATTAATCAGTATTTTCTTCATGCCCGTATGTTCAAAAACTGGGGCCTGACCCGGCTTAATGATGTTGAGTACCATGAATCCATTGATGAGATGAAACACGCCGATAAGTATATTGAGCGTATTTTATTTCTGGAAGGCATACCGAACCTACAGGATCTGGGCAAGCTGGGCATCGGTGAAGATGTCGAAGAGATGCTACGATCGGATCTCCGGCTCGAACTGGAAGGCGCAAAAGATCTACGTGAGGCAATAGCCTATGCCGATAGCGTTCATGATTATGTCAGCCGGGATATGATGATTGAAATTCTTGCCGACGAGGAAGGCCACATCGACTGGCTGGAAACTGAGCTGGATTTGATTGCCAAACTTGGTATGCAAAATTATCTGCAATCACAAATTAAGGTTACCGATTAACCGTCTGGAAAGAAAACTTTCCAACCTGTTATGAAACCCGCCACCGCCAGCCATGGCCCAAAAGGTAGCGGGTTTATTAATGCCGATTTACCTCTCACCAGTAGCGCGACGCCAAACCCGCCACAGGCCAACATAGCGGCAAGGAAAACCAGTAACGGCAGTGTTTCCCAACAATGCCACGCCCCTAAGGCAGCAAGGTACTTGACGTCGCCATATCCAAGCCCCTCTTTCTGATAACGCAGGCGATAGCCCCAGTAAATTAACGCGAATCCGCCATAGCCGGCGATAGCGCCCCAAAGCGCATCCGGTAAACGCTCCGGCAGGCAAATCTGGTGATAAAGCAGACCACCCCACAGTAATGGACAAGTAAACCGGTCAGGCAGCAGACCGGTACGCGCGTCGTATATGCCAAGTAATAAAGAGAACGACGTATAAAAAATGAGAAAGGGGAGGGCAACAAACATAAGCAAATCCTCGTCAAGGTTTGTGCTCACCTTTATAGATTTATGCGACAGCGACAACGACGTATTGCCAGGTTTGCCTGATGCCTTCCAAAGAAAAGGTGCGCGTTGCCATCCCATGCGTACCATCTGGAATCATGCTCGCATAAGAATAAAGCGCTTAATTTCTATCCGACACTTGCGTCAGGCTGAGATTTACGTATAATGCGCGGGCTTGTCGTAATTGACGGCAGGTTCGATTTGAACCTCGAATAGCCGATTTGGCTATTTAACAATGCTCCCAATCGGGGAGCTACGTAAGAACGGTTACACTCTCCCATCAATCGTAATGGGTGTGAGGAGTAATCATTTTCGTTTATAAAATAATTGGAGCTCTGGTCTCATGCAGAACCAAAGAATCCGTATCCGCCTGAAAGCGTTTGATCATCGTCTGATCGATCAATCAACCGCGGAAATCGTCGAGACTGCCAAGCGCACTGGTGCGCAGGTTCGCGGTCCGATCCCGCTGCCGACCCGCAAAGAGCGCTTTACCGTTCTGATCTCTCCGCACGTTAACAAAGATGCGCGCGATCAGTACGAAATTCGCACTCACAAGCGTCTGGTTGACATCGTTGAGCCAACCGAGAAAACCGTTGATGCTCTGATGCGTCTGGACCTGGCTGCCGGTGTAGACGTGCAGATCAGCCTGGGTTAATCAGGTCATCGAGCGATTGAGAGGTTGATACAATGATTGGTTTAGTCGGTAAAAAAGTGGGTATGACCCGCATCTTCACTGAAGATGGCGTCTCTATCCCAGTAACCGTAATCGAAGTTGAAGCAAACCGTGTTACTCAGGTTAAAGACCTGGCTAACGATGGCTACCGCGCTGTTCAGGTTACTACGGGTGCTAAAAAAGCTAACCGTGTCACCAAGCCGGAAGCGGGTCACTTTGCTAAAGCTGGCGTAGAAGCTGGCCGTGGTCTGTGGGAATTCCGTCTGGCTGAAGGCGAAGAATACACCGTAGGTCAGAGCATCAGCGTTGAACTGTTTGCTGACGTTAAAAAAGTTGACGTAACCGGTACCTCTAAAGGTAAAGGTTTCGCTGGTACCGTTAAGCGCTGGAACTTCCGTACCCAGGACGCTACTCACGGTAACTCCTTGTCTCACCGCGTTCCGGGTTCTATCGGTCAGAACCAGACTCCGGGCAAAGTGTTCAAAGGCAAGAAAATGGCAGGTCAGATGGGTAATGAGCGCGTAACCGTTCAGAGCCTTGACGTAGTACGCGTTGACGCTGAGCGCAACCTGCTGCTGGTTAAGGGTGGTGTTCCGGGTGCAACCGGTTGCGACCTGATCGTTAAACCAGCTGTGAAGGCGTAAGGGGATAGCAATGGAATTAGTATTGAAAGACGCGCAGAGCGCGCTGACTGTTTCCGAAACTACCTTCGGTCGTGATTTCAACGAAGCGCTGGTTCACCAGGTTGTTGTTGCTTATGCAGCTGGTGCTCGTCAGGGTACTCGTGCTCAGAAGACTCGTGCTGAAGTAACTGGTTCCGGTAAAAAACCGTGGCGCCAGAAAGGCACTGGCCGTGCGCGTTCAGGTTCTATCAAGAGCCCGATCTGGCGTTCCGGTGGCGTGACCTTCGCTGCTCGTCCGCAGGACCACAGTCAAAAAGTTAACAAGAAGATGTACCGCGGCGCGCTGAAAAGCATCTTGTCCGAACTGGTACGTCAGGATCGTCTGATCGTTGTCGAGAAGTTCTCTGTAGAAGCGCCGAAAACTAAGCTGCTGGCACAGAAACTGAAAGACATGGCTCTGGAAGATGTGCTGATCATCACCGGTGAGCTGGACGAGAACCTGTTCCTGGCCGCACGTAACCTGCACAAGGTTGACGTACGCGATGCGACTGGTATCGACCCGGTTAGCCTGATCGCCTTCGACAAAGTCGTAATGACTGCTGATGCTGTTAAGCAAGTTGAGGAGATGCTGGCATGATTCGTGAAGAACGTCTGCTGAAGGTGCTGCGCGCACCGCACGTTTCTGAAAAAGCGTCTACTGCGATGGAAAAAACTAACACCATCGTTCTCAAAGTTGCTAAAGACGCGACCAAAGCAGAAATCAAAGCTGCTGTGCAGAAACTGTTTGAAGTCGAAGTCGAAGTCGTTAACACCCTGGTCGTTAAAGGGAAAGTTAAACGTCACGGACAGCGTATCGGTCGTCGTAGCGACTGGAAAAAAGCTTACGTCACCCTGAAAGAAGGCCAGAATCTGGACTTCGTCGGCGGCGCTGAGTAAGTCGGAGGAGTAATACAATGGCAGTTGTTAAATGTAAACCGACATCTCCGGGTCGTCGCCACGTCGTTAAAGTGGTCAACCCAGAGCTGCACAAGGGCAAACCTTTTGCTCCGCTGGTTGAAAAAAACAGCAAATCCGGTGGTCGTAACAACAATGGCCGTATCACCACTCGTCATATCGGTGGTGGTCACAAACAGGCTTATCGTATTGTTGACTTCAAACGCAACAAAGACGGTATCCCGGCAGTTGTTGAACGTCTTGAGTACGATCCGAACCGTTCCGCGAACATCGCGCTGGTTCTGTACAAAGACGGCGAACGCCGTTACATCCTGGCCCCGAAAGGCCTGAAAGCTGGCGACCAGATTCAGTCTGGCGTTGATGCTGCAATCAAAGCAGGCAACACCCTGCCGATGCGCAATATCCCGGTTGGTTCTACCGTTCATAACGTAGAAATGAAACCAGGTAAAGGCGGTCAGCTGGCGCGTTCCGCTGGTACTTACGTTCAGATCGTTGCTCGCGATGGCGCTTATGTCACCCTGCGTCTGCGTTCTGGTGAAATGCGTAAAGTCGAAGCAGACTGCCGTGCAACCCTGGGCGAAGTTGGCAATGCTGAGCATATGCTGCGCGTTCTGGGTAAAGCAGGTGCTGCACGCTGGCGTGGCGTTCGTCCTACCGTTCGCGGTACTGCGATGAACCCAGTAGACCACCCACATGGTGGTGGTGAAGGTCGTAACTTTGGTAAGCACCCGGTAACTCCGTGGGGCGTTCAGACCAAAGGTAAGAAGACCCGCAGCAACAAGCGTACTGATAAATTCATCGTACGTCGCCGTAGCAAATAATTTTAGAGGATAAGCCATGCCACGTTCTCTCAAGAAAGGTCCTTTTATTGACCTGCACTTGCTGAAGAAGGTAGAGAAAGCGGTGGAAAGCGGAGACAAGAAGCCCCTGCGCACCTGGTCCCGTCGTTCAACGATCTTTCCTAACATGATCGGTTTGACCATCGCTGTCCATAATGGTCGTCAGCACGTTCCGGTATTTGTTTCCGACGAAATGGTCGGTCACAAACTGGGTGAATTCGCACCGACTCGTACTTATCGCGGCCACGCTGCTGATAAAAAAGCGAAGAAGAAATAAGGTAGGAGGAAGAGATGGAAACTATCGCTAAACATCGCCATGCTCGTTCTTCTGCTCAGAAGGTTCGCCTTGTTGCTGACCTGATTCGCGGTAAGAAAGTGTCGCAGGCTCTGGATATTCTGACCTACACCAACAAGAAAGCGGCTGTACTGGTCAAGAAAGTTCTGGAATCTGCCATTGCTAACGCTGAACACAACGATGGCGCTGACATTGACGATCTGAAAGTTACGAAAATTTTCGTAGACGAAGGCCCGAGCATGAAGCGCATTATGCCGCGTGCAAAAGGTCGTGCAGATCGCATCCTGAAGCGCACCAGCCACATCACTGTGGTTGTGTCCGATCGCTGAGACTCTGGAGACTAGCAATGGGTCAGAAAGTACATCCTAATGGTATTCGCCTGGGTATTGTAAAACCATGGAACTCTACCTGGTTTGCGAACACCAAAGAATTCGCTGACAACCTGGACAGCGATTTTAAAGTACGTCAGTACCTGACGAAGGAACTGGCTAAAGCGTCTGTATCTCGTATCGTTATCGAGCGTCCGGCTAAGAGCATCCGTGTGACTATTCACACCGCTCGCCCGGGTATCGTTATCGGTAAAAAAGGTGAAGACGTAGAAAAACTGCGTAAGGTCGTAGCGGATATCGCTGGCGTTCCTGCACAGATCAACATCGCCGAAGTTCGTAAACCTGAACTGGACGCTAAACTGGTTGCTGACAGCATCACTTCTCAGCTGGAACGTCGCGTTATGTTCCGTCGTGCGATGAAGCGTGCTGTACAGAACGCCATGCGTCTGGGCGCTAAAGGTATCAAAGTTGAAGTTAGCGGCCGTCTGGGCGGCGCGGAAATCGCACGTACCGAATGGTACCGCGAAGGTCGCGTACCGCTGCACACTCTGCGTGCTGACATCGACTACAACACCTCTGAAGCGCACACCACTTATGGTGTAATCGGCGTTAAAGTGTGGATCTTCAAAGGCGAGATCCTGGGTGGTATGGCTGCTGTTGAACAACCGGAAAAACCGGCTGCTCAACCGAAAAAGCAGCAGCGTAAAGGCCGTAAATAAGGAGCGTCGCTGATGTTACAACCAAAGCGTACAAAATTCCGTAAAATGCACAAAGGCCGCAACCGTGGTCTGGCTGCAGGCGCGGATGTTAGCTTCGGCAGCTTCGGCCTGAAAGCTGTTGGCCGTGGTCGTCTGACTGCCCGTCAGATCGAAGCAGCACGTCGTGCTATGACCCGTGCAGTTAAGCGTCAAGGTAAGATCTGGATCCGTGTATTCCCGGACAAACCGATCACTGAAAAGCCGCTGGCAGTGCGTATGGGTAAAGGTAAAGGTAACGTGGAGTATTGGGTTGCCTTGATTCAGCCGGGTAAAGTCCTGTATGAAATGGACGGCGTACCGGAAGAGCTGGCCCGTGAAGCATTCAAGCTGGCAGCAGCGAAACTGCCGATTAAAACCACCTTTGTAACTAAGACGGTGATGTAATGAAAGCAAAAGAGCTGCGTGAGAAGAGCGTTGAAGAGCTGAACACCGAGCTACTGAACCTGCTGCGTGAGCAGTTCAACCTGCGTATGCAGGCTGCAAGTGGCCAGCTGCAACAGTCTCACCTGTTGAAGCAAGTGCGTCGTGATGTCGCACGCGTTAAGACTTTACTGACTGAGAAGGCGGGTGCGTAATGACCGATAAAATCCGTACTCTGCAAGGTCGCGTGGTTAGCGACAAAATGGAGAAATCCATTGTTGTTGCTATCGAACGTTTTGTGAAACACCCGATCTACGGTAAATTCATCAAGCGTACGACCAAAATGCACGTACATGACGAGAACAACGAATGCGGTATCGGCGACGTGGTTGAAATCCGCGAATGCCGTCCGCTGTCCAAGACCAAATCCTGGACTCTGGTTCGCGTTGTAGAGAAAGCGGTTCTGTAATACAGTACGCATTCTCAACGAATAAACGGCTCAGCGATGGGCCGTTTATTTTTTCTACCCATATCTGATTTGCGGTGTTATAATGCCGCGCCCTCGATATGGGGTTTTTTTAACGACCTGATTTTCGGGTCTCAGTAGTAGTTGACATTAGCGGAGCACTAAAATGATCCAAGAACAGACTATGCTGAACGTCGCCGACAACTCCGGTGCACGTCGCGTAATGTGTATCAAGGTTCTGGGTGGCTCGCACCGTCGCTACGCAGGCGTAGGCGACATCATTAAGATCACCATCAAAGAAGCGATTCCGCGTGGTAAGGTCAAAAAAGGTGATGTGCTGAAGGCGGTAGTGGTGCGCACCAAGAAGGGTGTTCGTCGCCCGGACGGTTCTGTCATTCGCTTCGATGGTAATGCATGCGTTATTTTAAACAATAACAGTGAGCAGCCTATCGGTACGCGTATTTTTGGGCCGGTAACTCGTGAACTTCGTAACGAGAAGTTCATGAAAATTATCTCTCTGGCACCAGAAGTACTCTAAGGAGCGAATCATGGCAGCGAAAATCCGTCGTGATGACGAAGTTATCGTGTTAACCGGTAAAGATAAAGGTAAACGCGGTAAAGTTAAGAATGTCCTGTCTTCCGGCAAGGTCATTGTTGAAGGTATCAACCTGGTTAAGAAACACCAGAAGCCGGTTCCGGCTCTGAACCAACCGGGCGGCATCGTTGAAAAAGAAGCTGCAATTCAGGTTTCTAACGTTGCAATCTTCAATGCGGCAACCGGCAAGGCTGACCGTGTAGGCTTTAGATTCGAAGACGGCAAAAAAGTCCGTTTCTTCAAGTCTAACAGCGAAACTATCAAGTAATTTGGAGTAGTACGATGGCGAAACTGCATGATTACTACAAAGACGAAGTAGTTAACAAACTCATGACTGAGTTTAACTACAATTCTGTCATGCAAGTCCCTCGGGTCGAGAAGATCACCCTGAACATGGGTGTTGGTGAAGCGATCGCTGACAAGAAACTGCTGGATAACGCAGCAGCAGACCTGACAGCAATCTCCGGTCAAAAACCGTTGATCACCAAAGCACGCAAATCTGTTGCAGGCTTCAAAATCCGTCAGGGCTATCCGATCGGCTGTAAAGTAACTCTGCGTGGCGAACGCATGTGGGAGTTCTTTGAGCGCCTGATCACTATTGCTGTTCCTCGTATCCGTGACTTCCGTGGCTTGTCCGCTAAGTCATTCGACGGTCGTGGTAACTACAGCATGGGTGTCCGTGAGCAGATCATCTTCCCAGAAATCGACTACGATAAAGTCGACCGCGTTCGTGGTTTGGATATTACCATTACCACTACTGCGAAATCTGACGAAGAAGGCCGTGCTCTGCTGGCTGCCTTTGACTTCCCGTTCCGCAAGTAAGGTAGGGTTACTAAATGGCTAAGCAATCAATGAAAGCACGCGAAGTAAAACGCGTAGCTTTAGCTGATAAATACTTCGCGAAACGCGCTGAACTGAAAGCGATCATCTCTGATGTGAACGCAACCGACGAAGATCGTTGGAATGCGGTTCTTAAGCTGCAGACTCTGCCGCGTGATTCCAGCCCGTCACGTCAGCGTAACCGCTGCCGTCAAACTGGTCGTCCGCACGCTTTCCTGCGGAAGTTCGGGTTGAGCCGTATTAAGGTCCGTGAAGCCGCTATGCGCGGTGAAATTCCGGGTCTGAAAAAGGCTAGCTGGTAATTGTCACCAATTGAATCACGGGAGTAAAGACAGATGAGCATGCAAGATCCGATCGCGGATATGCTGACCCGTATCCGTAACGGTCAGGCCGCGAACAAAGCTGCGGTCACCATGCCTTCCTCCAAGCTGAAAGTGGCAATTGCCAACGTGCTGAAGGAAGAAGGTTTTATTGAAGATTTTAAAGTTGAAGGCGACACCAAGCCGGAACTGGAACTGACTCTTAAGTATTTCCAGGGTAAAGCTGTTGTAGAAAGCATTCAGCGTGTCAGCCGCCCAGGTCTGCGCATCTACAAACGTAAAGATGAGCTGCCGAAAGTTATGGCCGGTCTGGGTATCGCAGTTGTTTCTACCTCTAAAGGTGTTATGACTGATCGTGCAGCGCGCCAGGCTGGTCTTGGTGGCGAAATTATCTGCTACGTAGCCTAATCGGAGGAAAAAATGTCTCGTGTTGCTAAAGCACCGGTCGTTGTTCCTGCCGGCGTTGATGTCAAAATCAACGGTCAGGTTATTACGATCAAAGGTAAAAACGGCGAGCTGACTCGTACTCTCAACGATGCTGTTGAAGTTAAACATGCAGATAATGCACTGACCTTCGGTCCGCGTGATGGTTACGCAGACGGTTGGGCACAGGCTGGTACCGCGCGTGCCCTGCTGAACTCAATGGTTATCGGTGTTACCGAAGGCTTCACTAAGAAGCTGCAGCTGGTTGGTGTAGGTTATCGTGCAGCGGTTAAAGGGAATGTAGTAAACCTGTCTTTAGGTTTCTCTCACCCGGTTGACCATCAGCTGCCGGCAGGTATTACTGCTGAATGTCCGACTCAAACTGAAATCGTGCTGAAAGGCGCTGATAAGCAGGTGATCGGCCAGGTTGCAGCAGATCTGCGCGCCTACCGTCGTCCTGAGCCTTACAAAGGCAAGGGTGTTCGTTACGCCGACGAAGTCGTGCGTACCAAAGAGGCTAAGAAGAAGTAAGGTAACACTATGGATAAGAAATCTGCTCGTATCCGTCGTGCGACCCGCGCACGCCGCAAGCTCAAAGAGCTGGGCGCAACTCGCCTGGTGGTACATCGTACCCCGCGTCATATTTACGCACAGGTAATTGCACCGAACGGTTCTGAAGTTCTGGTAGCTGCTTCTACTGTAGAAAAAGCTATCGCTGAACAACTGAAGTACACCGGTAACAAAGACGCGGCTGCAGCTGTGGGTAAAGCTGTCGCTGAACGCGCTCTGGAAAAAGGCATCAAAGATGTGTCCTTTGACCGTTCCGGGTTCCAATATCATGGTCGTGTCCAGGCACTGGCAGATGCTGCCCGTGAAGCTGGCCTTCAGTTCTAAGGTAGAGGTGTAAGATGGCTCACATCGAAAAACAAGCTGGCGAACTGCAGGAAAAGCTGATCGCGGTAAACCGCGTATCTAAAACCGTTAAAGGTGGTCGTATTTTCTCCTTCACAGCTCTGACTGTAGTAGGCGATGGTAACGGTCGCGTAGGTTTTGGTTACGGTAAAGCGCGTGAAGTTCCAGCAGCGATCCAGAAAGCGATGGAAAAAGCCCGTCGCAATATGATTAACGTCGCGCTGAACAACGGCACCCTGCAGCACCCGGTTAAAGGTGTTCACACGGGGTCTCGTGTATTCATGCAGCCAGCTTCCGAAGGTACCGGTATCATCGCCGGTGGTGCAATGCGCGCCGTTCTGGAAGTTGCTGGGGTTCATAACGTTCTGGCTAAAGCATACGGTTCCACCAACCCGATCAACGTGGTTCGTGCAACTATTGATGGCCTGGAAAATATGAATTCTCCAGAAATGGTCGCTGCCAAGCGTGGTAAATCCGTTGAAGAAATTCTGGGGAAATAAACCATGGCAAAGACTATTAAAATTACTCAAACCCGCAGTGCAATCGGTCGTCTGCCGAAACACAAGGCAACGCTGCTTGGCCTGGGTCTGCGTCGTATTGGCCACACCGTAGAGCGCGAGGATACTCCTGCTGTTCGTGGTATGGTCAACGCGGTTTCCTTCATGGTTAAAGTTGAGGAGTAAGAGATGCGTTTAAATACTCTGTCTCCGGCCGAAGGCTCCAAAAAGGCGGGTAAACGCCTGGGTCGTGGTATCGGTTCTGGCCTCGGTAAAACCGGTGGTCGTGGTCACAAAGGTCAGAAGTCTCGTTCTGGCGGTGGCGTACGTCGCGGTTTCGAGGGTGGTCAGATGCCTCTGTACCGTCGTCTGCCGAAATTCGGCTTCACTTCTCGCAAAGCAGCGATTACAGCCGAAGTTCGTCTGTCTGACCTGGCGAAAGTAGAAGGCGGCGTTGTAGACCTGAACACGCTGAAAGCGGCAAACATTATCGGTATCCAGATCGAGTTCGCGAAAGTGATCCTGGCTGGCGAAGTCACTACTCCGGTAACTGTTCGTGGCCTGCGTGTTACTAAAGGCGCTCGTGCTGCTATCGAAGCTGCTGGCGGTAAAATCGAGGAATAAGTAGCAGATGGCTAAACAACCGGGATTAGATTTTCAAAGTGCCAAAGGTGGCTTAGGTGAGCTGAAACGCAGACTGCTGTTTGTTATCGGCGCGCTGATTGTGTTCCGTATTGGCTCTTTTATTCCGATCCCTGGTATTGATGCCGCTGTACTTGCCAAACTGCTTGAGCAACAGCGAGGCACCATCATTGAAATGTTTAACATGTTCTCTGGTGGTGCTCTCAGCCGTGCTTCTATCTTTGCCCTGGGGATCATGCCGTATATTTCGGCGTCGATCATTATCCAGCTGTTGACGGTGGTTCATCCAACGCTGGCAGAAATTAAGAAAGAAGGGGAGTCTGGTCGTCGTAAGATCAGCCAGTACACCCGTTACGGTACTCTGGTGCTGGCGATATTCCAGTCGATCGGTATTGCTACCGGTTTGCCGAATATGCCTGGTATGCAGGGCCTGGTGATGAATCCAGGCTTTGCATTCTATTTCACCGCTGTTGTAAGTCTGGTTACAGGGACGATGTTCCTGATGTGGCTCGGCGAACAGATTACTGAGCGCGGTATCGGTAACGGTATCTCAATCATCATCTTCGCTGGTATCGTTGCGGGACTCCCGCCAGCCATTGCCCATACTATCGAGCAAGCGCGTCAAGGCGACCTGCACTTCCTCGTGTTGCTGTTGGTTGCAGTATTAGTATTTGCAGTGACGTTCTTTGTAGTATTCGTTGAACGTGGTCAACGCCGTATTGTGGTAAACTACGCCAAACGTCAGCAAGGTCGTCGTGTCTATGCTGCACAGAGCACACATTTACCGCTGAAAGTGAATATGGCGGGGGTAATCCCGGCAATCTTCGCTTCCAGTATTATTCTGTTCCCGGCGACCATCGCGTCATGGTTCGGGGGCGGTACTGGTTGGAACTGGCTGACAACAATTTCGCTGTATTTGCAGCCTGGGCAACCGCTTTATGTGTTACTCTATGCGTCTGCAATCATCTTCTTCTGTTTCTTCTACACGGCGTTGGTTTTCAACCCGCGTGAAACAGCAGATAACCTGAAGAAGTCCGGTGCATTTGTACCAGGAATTCGTCCGGGAGAGCAAACGGCGAAGTATATCGATAAAGTAATGACCCGCCTGACCCTGGTTGGTGCGCTGTATATTACCTTTATCTGCCTGATCCCGGAGTTCATGCGTGATGCAATGAAAGTGCCGTTCTACTTCGGTGGGACCTCACTGCTTATCGTTGTTGTCGTGATTATGGACTTTATGGCTCAAGTGCAAACTCTGATGATGTCCAGTCAGTATGAGTCTGCATTGAAGAAGGCGAACCTGAAAGGCTACGGCCGTTAATTGGTCGCCTGAGAAGTTACGGAGAGTAAAAATGAAAGTTCGTGCTTCCGTCAAGAAATTATGCCGTAACTGCAAAATCGTTAAGCGTGATGGTGTCATCCGTGTGATTTGCAGTGCCGAGCCGAAGCATAAACAGCGCCAAGGCTGATTTTTTCGCATATTTTTCTTGCAAAGTTGGGTTGAGCTGGCTAGATTAGCCAGCCAATCTTTTGTATGTCTGTACGTTTCCATTTGAGTATCCTGAAAACGGGCTTTTCAGCATGGTACGTACATATTAAATAGTAGGAGTGCATAGTGGCCCGTATAGCAGGCATTAACATTCCTGATCAGAAACACGCCGTGATCGCGTTAACTTCGATCTACGGTGTCGGCAAGACCCGTTCTAAAGCCATCCTGGCTGCAGCGGGTATCGCTGAAAATGTTAAGATCAGTGAGCTGTCTGAAGAACAAATCGACACGCTGCGTGACGAAGTTGCCAAATTTGTCGTTGAAGGTGATCTGCGCCGTGAAATCAGCATGAGCATCAAGCGCCTGATGGATCTTGGTTGCTATCGCGGTTTGCGTCATCGTCGTGGTCTCCCGGTTCGCGGTCAGCGTACCAAGACCAACGCTCGTACCCGTAAGGGTCCGCGCAAACCGATCAAGAAATAATCGGGGTGATTGAATAATGGCAAAGGCACCAGTTCGCGCACGTAAACGTGTAAGAAAACAAGTCTCTGACGGCGTGGCTCATATCCATGCTTCTTTCAACAACACCATCGTGACTATTACCGATCGTCAGGGTAATGCGCTGGGTTGGGCAACAGCCGGTGGTTCCGGTTTCCGTGGTTCTCGCAAATCCACTCCGTTTGCAGCTCAGGTTGCAGCAGAGCGTTGCGCTGACGCCGTGAAAGAATACGGCATCAAGAATCTGGAAGTTATGGTTAAAGGTCCGGGTCCAGGCCGCGAATCTACTATTCGTGCTCTGAACGCCGCTGGTTTCCGCATCACTAATATTACTGATGTGACTCCGATCCCTCATAACGGTTGTCGTCCGCCGAAAAAACGTCGCGTATAACGCTTCGTTTTCCAGGTTAGTTGGAGAAAGAAAATGGCAAGATATTTGGGTCCTAAGCTCAAGCTGAGCCGTCGTGAGGGCACCGACTTATTCCTTAAGTCTGGCGTTCGCGCGATCGATACCAAGTGTAAAATTGAACAAGCTCCTGGCCAGCATGGTGCGCGTAAACCGCGTCTGTCTGACTATGGTGTGCAGTTGCGTGAAAAGCAAAAAGTTCGCCGCATTTACGGTGTGCTGGAGCGTCAGTTCCGTAACTACTACAAAGAAGCAGCACGTCTGAAAGGCAACACCGGTGAAAACCTGTTGGCTCTGCTGGAAGGTCGTCTGGACAACGTTGTATACCGTATGGGCTTCGGCGCCACTCGTGCAGAAGCACGTCAGCTGGTTAGCCATAAAGCAATTATGGTAAACGGTCGTGTTGTTAACATCGCTTCTTATCAGGTTAGTCCGAATGACGTTGTTAGCATTCGTGAGAAAGCGAAGAAGCAGTCTCGCGTGAAAGCCGCTCTGGAGCTGGCTGAGCAGCGTGAAAAGCCAACCTGGCTGGAAGTTGATGCTGGCAAGATGGAAGGTACGTACAAGCGTAAGCCTGAGCGTTCTGATCTGTCTGCGGACATTAACGAACACCTGATCGTCGAGCTTTACTCCAAGTAAAGCTTAGTACCAAAGAGAGGACACAATGCAGGGTTCTGTGACAGAGTTTCTAAAACCGCGCCTGGTAGATATCGAGCAAGTGAGTTCGACGCACGCCAAGGTGACCCTTGAGCCTTTAGAGCGTGGCTTCGGCCATACTCTGGGTAACGCACTGCGCCGTATTCTGCTCTCATCGATGCCGGGTTGCGCGGTGACCGAGGTTGAGATTGATGGTGTACTACATGAGTACAGCACCAAAGAAGGCGTTCAGGAAGACATCCTGGAAATCCTGCTCAACCTGAAAGGGCTGGCGGTGAGAGTTCAGGGTAAAGATGAAGTTATTCTTACCCTGAATAAATCTGGCATTGGCCCTGTGACTGCAGCCGATATCACCCATGATGGGGATGTCGAAATCGTCAAGCCGCAGCACGTGATCTGCCACCTGACCGATGAAAACGCGTCTATTAGTATGCGTATCAAAGTTCAGCGCGGTCGTGGTTATGTGCCGGCTTCTACCCGAATTCATTCGGAAGAAGATGAGCGCCCAATCGGCCGTCTGCTGGTCGACGCCTGCTACAGCCCTGTAGAGCGTATTGCCTACAATGTTGAAGCAGCGCGTGTAGAACAGCGTACCGACCTGGACAAGCTGGTCATCGAAATGGAAACCAACGGCACAATCGATCCTGAAGAGGCGATTCGTCGTGCGGCAACCATCCTGGCTGAACAACTGGAAGCTTTCGTTGATTTACGTGATGTACGTCAACCGGAAGTGAAAGAAGAGAAACCAGAATTCGATCCGATCCTGCTGCGCCCTGTTGACGATCTGGAATTGACTGTCCGCTCTGCTAACTGCCTCAAGGCAGAAGCTATCCACTATATCGGTGATCTGGTACAGCGTACCGAGGTTGAGCTTCTTAAGACGCCTAACTTGGGTAAAAAATCTCTTACCGAGATTAAAGACGTGCTGGCTTCCCGTGGACTGTCTCTGGGTATGCGCCTGGAAAACTGGCCACCGGCAAGCATCGCTGACGAGTAACCGGATCACAGGTTAAGGTTTTACTGAGAAGGATAAGGTCATGCGCCATCGTAAGAGTGGTCGTCAACTGAACCGCAACAGCAGCCATCGCCAGGCTATGTTCCGCAACATGGCAGGTTCACTGGTTCGTCATGAAATCATCAAGACGACCCTGCCTAAAGCGAAAGAGCTGCGTCGCGTAGTTGAGCCGCTGATTACTCTTGCCAAGACTGATAGCGTTGCTAATCGTCGTCTGGCATTCGCCCGTACTCGTGATAACGAGATCGTGGCAAAACTGTTTAACGAGCTGGGCCCGCGTTTCGCGAGCCGCGCCGGTGGTTACACTCGCATTCTGAAGTGTGGCTTCCGTGCAGGCGACAACGCGCCGATGGCATACATCGAGCTGGTTGATCGTTCAGAGAAAACAGAAGCTGCTGCAGAGTAATCTGTAGTAACGTAAAAAAACCCGCTTCGGCGGGTTTTTTTATATCCTCCTGAACCCCACATATCTACAATAATTGTATTCTTTTCGTTCAATCCCTGGAGCGACGTATGTGGTTACTTGACCAGTGGGCAGAGCGTCATATTATCGAGGCACAGCGTAAAGGCGAGTTTGATAATTTGCCTGGCCGTGGCGAGCCGCTTATTCTGGATGATGATTCTCATGTGCCGGCGGAACTTCGTGCGGGTTATCGCTTACTCAAGAATGCGGGCTGTCTTCCCCCTGAACTGGAGCAGCGCAGAGACGCTATTCAGTTACTTGATATCCTCAACAGTATCCGGGAAGATGACCCTCGATACCATCAGGTTAGTCGCCAGCTCTCCCTGCTTGAACTAAAACTTCGGCAGGCTGGGTTGAGTACCGACTTTTTACACGGTGAGTATGCAGAAAAACTGCTGCATAAAATCAACGATAATTAACGGAGCTTGTATGTATCGCATTGGTGAGCTGGCAAAGCTGGCAGACGTAACGCCTGATACCATTCGCTACTATGAAAAACAGCAGATGATGGATCATGAGGTACGTACTGAAGGCGGGTTTCGTCTGTATACCGAAAACGATCTGCAGCGTCTCAAGTTTATTCGTTATGCGCGACAGTTGGGTTTCACGCTCGACTCGATCCGCGAGCTTTTATCGATCCGAATTGATCCTGAGCACCATACCTGTCAGGAGTCAAAAAGTATTGTGCAAGAGCGATTGCAGGAGGTTGAAGCCAGGATTGCGGAACTGCAAACGATGCAGCGTTCGTTACAAAGGCTTAATGATGCTTGTTGCGGAACGGCCCACAGTAGCGTCTATTGTTCCATTCTGGAAGCCCTGGAACAGGGGGCCAGTGGAGCGAAATCAGGATGTTGATTTATTGAACCGGCGGGGCTACACTCGCGCCGTTAATTTATACAATCGGGAGACATTATGAGTCGTTATCAACATAAGAAAGGGCAGATAAAGGACAATGCCATTGAGGCATTACTGCACGATCCCCTTTTCAGGCAACGCGTTGAAAAAAATAAGAAAGGCAAAGGAAGCTATCTGCGCAAAGGTAAACACGGTAATCGAGGGAACTGGGAGGCCAGTGGCAAGAAAGTAAGTAACTTTTTTACCACTGGCCTTCTGCTTATTAAGAACGGTTATTTTGTTCTTTCAGCAGATCGCGGATTTCGCCCAATAACACTTCCTCTTTAGAAGGCGCTGGCGGAGCTGCCGGCTCTTCTGCTTTTTTACGGTTGAGTCTGTTGATAAGCTTAATGGCAACAAAGATAGCAAAGGCCACAATCACAAAATCAAATACGTTCTGGATAAACACGCCGTAATGCATGACGACCGCCGGAATATCTCCCTGCGCTTCGCGTAACGTAAAAGCAAATTGTTTAAAGTCGATCCCGCCGATTAACAATCCCAACGGCGGCATAATGATATCGGCAACCAGTGAAGAAACAATCTTACCGAATGCCGCGCCAATAATGACACCCACTGCCAAATCCACAACATTCCCGCGCATCGCGAATTCGCGAAATTCTTTAATAAAACTCATTTTTATTCTCCCTATGCAGCTGACGTTATAAGTTTAACAAATGCTAAGGCATTTTCCATTTACGGCTTCTGTTTAGCGAAATAAATTAAACCTTGATAAATAAAGGGAATTAAAAGGGCACTGAATGAGCGCCCCTTAAATTAGAGGAAGAAAGGACTTGGCTGGAACAGACGTTCGACGTCGGTAATAAACTTTTTATCGGTCAAAAACATAATGACGTGATCGCCTTGTTCAATGCGCAAATTGTCATTAGCGATCATGACATCATTTCCACGCACCACCGCGCCAATAATGGTGCCTGGCGGCAGTTTAATTTCGTCAATGACGCGGCCAACCACGCGGGAAGTGCTTTCATCGCCGTGCGCGACGGCTTCGATGGCTTCGGCAACCCCGCGACGTAGTGAGGAAACGCCGACGATATCCGCTTTACGCACATGGCTCAGTAATGCAGAGATGGTGGCCTGCTGCGGAGAAATCGCAATATCTATAACGCTACCCTGCACAAGATCGACATAAGCGCGGCGCTGAATCAGCACCATCACTTTTTTGGCGCCCATCCGCTTGGCCAACATCGCGGACATGATATTGGCTTCATCATCGTTAGTGACCGCGATAAAGAGATCGACCTGATCAATATGCTCCTCCGCCAGCAATTCCTGATCGGAAGCGTCGCCAAAAAAGACGATCGTGTTTTGCAGTTTCTCAGCCAATTCTGCGGCGCGTTGTTGATCGCGTTCGATCAATTTAACGCTATAGTCTTTTTCCAGACGCCTTGCCAGCCCGGCGCCGATATTGCCGCCGCCCACCAGCATGATGCGCTTGTAGGGTTTTTCCAGACGCTGTAATTCGCTCATTACTGCACGGATATGCTGTGAAGCCGCAATAAAGAAGACTTCATCCCCTGCTTCCACGATAGTCGAGCCCTGAGGACGGATTGGTCTGTCATGGCGGAAAATTGCGGCAACGCGGGTATCGATATGCGGCATATGCTCTCGCATTGTCGAGAGCGCGTTACCTATTAGTGGACCGCCATAGTAGGCTTTTACTACTGCCAGACTGACTTTCCCTTCAGCAAAGTTTACAACCTGTAATGCTCCCGGATACTCGATCAGACGATAAATATTATCGATAACCAACTGCTCCGGCGCGATCAGATGATCAATCGGAACCGCTTCAGAATGAAAGAGTTTATCCGCATCGCGAACATAGTCCGGGGAGCGAATGCGGGCGATACGGTTTGGAGTGTTGAAGAGTGAATAGGCTACCTGACAGGCAACCATATTAGTTTCATCTGAACTGGTGACAGCGACCAGCATATCCGCATCGTCAGCGCCCGCTTCGCGCAACACGCGGGGATGCGAACCATGCCCCTGAACTACGCGTAGATCGAACTTATCTTGCAAACTGCGTAACCGTTCGCCGTTGGTATCAACCACCGTGATGTCGTTGTTTTCGCCGACCAGGTTTTCCGCCAGTGTTCCGCCAACTTGCCCTGCGCCCAGTATGATAATTTTCATCAGTCGTGGCCCGTTATCTCATCACTTCTTGATTAGCTTAGCGTAAAAGAACCCATCACCTTCTTCGCCGCCCGGCAGATTTTGCTGTCCTGGCTGATCAGGTGTTCCCGTTTCGCTGAGCGCGGCATCGGGAGTGCGTTGCAAAAAGGTTTTGATCTGATCGCGGTTTTCTTCCGGCAGTACGGAACAGGTGGCGTAAACCAGCGTCCCGCCAGGCTTCAGGCGCGGCCAGACGGCATCAAGAATTTCCGCCTGTAATTGCGCCAGTTCCGCGATATCGCGATCGCGACGCAGCCATTTGATATCTGGATGACGGCGAATGACGCCGGTTGCGGAGCAGGGCGCATCCAGCAGAATACGGTCAAACTGCTGCTCGCCGCACCATTGGGCGGGATAACGTCCATCCCCTTGTTTAACTGTCGCTTTCATCCCAAGACGCTTTAGGTTGTCGTAAACGCGGGAGAGTCGTTGTTCATCAATATCAACCGCCAACACGTCTGCTTCGGGGGCCACTTCGAGAATATGCGTGGTTTTACCGCCGGGCGCGGCGCACAAGTCTAAAATGTGCTCACCGTTCTGAGGAGCGAGAAAAACCGCACATCCCTGCGCAGAGGCATCCTGGACAGTTACCCAACCCTCAGCAAAACCGGGTAAAGCATGTACCGGAGCTGGCGTTTCCAGACGTACAGCGTCGGGATAATCGGGATGGGGATATCCCTTCATGCCTGCGTCTTCAAGTAAGCCAAGCCAACCGTCGCGGGTGTGGTGTGTACGATTTACACGTAGCCACATCGGTGGACGCTGGTTATTCGCTTCAATAATGTGTTGCCACTGTGTGGGGTAAGCATTTTGCAAACGCTTTACCAGCCAACCGGGATGTAAAAAGCGCGCATCGCTGGTCGCAAACTCATTAAGCAACGTTTCCTGCTGGCGCTGGAACTGGCGCAGGACGCCATTAATTAACCCTTTCAACTGCGGACGTTTAATGGAGACCGCGCCTTCAACGGTTTCAGCCAGCGCCGCATGGGGAGGAACTCGGGTGTACAGCAACTGATAAAAGCCGACCATAATTAAGTAATGCACTGTACGCTGCTTGCCGGTCATTGGACGAGACATCAGCTTATTGATCAGCCATTCCAGCTGTGAAAGAGTTCGCAGGACGCCAAAGCACAGCTCCTGAAGTAGCGCTTTGTCTTTATCGGCGACTTTTTGTTGCAGCGGCGGGAGCACATTACTTAATGATTGTCCCTGCTCGACGACCTGTTCAACGGCCTGTGCTGCCAGACTACGTAAATTGTTTTGTTTTTTCATATGTATAAAATAAAAATGCCCGGTAACACCGGGCGTATAAAGACGTGATCGTCAGGCAAGGCGGTTACCAAGAATAAACCATTCCCGGCGTGAATTTAACAGATCCTGGGCGCTCATCGCTTTTTTGCCGGCAGGCTGAAGCGAAAGCAAATTTAATATCCCCTTGCCTGTTGCAACCTGGATGCCCTGTTTCGTCGCGGCCAGAATAGTTCCCGGCAGCGACTGCGTGGCGTCCTCTATGACGGACGCCTGCCAGACTTTTACCGGCTGACCGTCGATTTCCAGCCAGCTCATTGGCCACGGATTAAAGGCGCGAATGCAACGCTCCAGCTGTGCTGCGGAGAGAGACCAGTCAATACGCGCTTCTTCTTTACTGAGCTTTTCCGCATGAGTGACCAGCGCTTCATTCTGCGCTTCAGGCGTCGCTGTGCCGTCCGCCAGTTGTTTTAGTGTGGTAATTAACCCCTGCGGGCCAAGTTCAGCCAACTTATTATACAGTGAGCCACTGGTATCTTCTGCGGTAATCGGGCACGCAAGTTTATACAGCATGTCGCCGGTATCCAGCCCTACATCCATCTGCATAATTGTGACGCCGGTTTCCGCATCGCCTGCCCAGAGTGAGCGCTGAATAGGCGCCGCGCCGCGCCAGCGTGGAAGCAGCGAACCGTGAACGTTGATACATCCGAGACGGGGCATATCCAGCACTGCCTTTGGGAGAATCAGACCATATGCTACGACAACCATGACGTCGGCATGTAAGTCAGCCACCAGATGCTGGTTTTCCTGAGGACGAAGCGACACGGGCTGGAAAACGGGCAGGCCTTTTTCTTCCGCCAGCACTTTTACCGGGCTGGGCATCAACTTTTTGCCGCGACCTGCTGGACGATCGGGTTGGGTAAATACGCCGACAACGTTATGTCCAGAAGTTAACAGCGCGTCGAGATGACGCGCTGCAAAGTCAGGTGTACCCGCAAAAATAATACGTAGTGAATCTGACACGTTGGTTCTTGTCCTTTAAGCCCGGGCGTTCAGGCGGTCGAGTTTTTCTACTTTCTGACGAATACGTTGTTGCTTCAGCGGCGACAAATAATCGATAAACAGTTTACCGACCAGATGATCCATCTCATGCTGAATGCAGATTGCCAGCAAACCATCCGCTTCAAGTTCAAATGGGTTGCCGTCGCGATCCAGCGCGCGGATTTTCACTTTCTCGGCGCGCGGCACTAAAGCGCGCTGTTCCGGAATCGACAGACAGCCTTCTTCTATACCCGTTTCGCCACTTTTCTCCAGCAATTCCGGGTTAATGAGTACCAGGCGCTCGTCGCGGTTTTCCGAAACGTCAATCACGATGATCCGCTGGTGGATATCGACCTGCGTTGCGGCCAGACCGATACCTTCTTCCGCGTACATCGTTTCGAACATATCATCGACGATACGCTGAATTTCTGCATTCACTTCTTCAACCGGCTTTGCGACTTTGCGAAGGCGCTCGTCCGGAATATGTAACACTTGCAAAACTGACATAATTATCCAGAGTTGTGTTCAGGAGTTGAAAAGATTATTACCTCTATTCTAGACAAATCCCCACCTGATTGACAGCATCAGTGACCAATCGCAAAGATTGTTCAGACTGCTTGTGGCAGGGGAGGGAAAGGATGGCCCGTACCGAAATTTGGTTACGTTTAATGTACGTCGGCGACCTTTATGGCGAGGCGATGTTGAACATGGCGAATTCGCTTATTCGCCAGCCTCAGATAAATCGCACGCACCTTCAGGAAGCTGGTCTTACCGCGCGGCAAGCTGAACGTTTTTTACAGCTTCCAGCAGGTGTGCTTGATGAGACGTTACGCTGGCTTGAACTACCGCAGCACCATTTTCTGTGTGCGGATAGTGAAATTTATCCTCCCCAACTGCGTGCTATTGACGATTATCCCGGCGCTATTTTTATTGACGGCGATCCTGCCTGTCTGCATACCTGCCAACTTGCCGTCGTAGGGAGCCGGAGCCACTCTTGGTATGGGGAACGTTGGGGACGTCTGCTTTGCGAAAGCCTTGCGAAAAGCGGTTTGACGATCACCAGCGGCCTTGCCCGGGGAATTGATGGCGTAGCACACAACGCCGCGATTAGTATGGGGGGAAAAAGTGTAGCGGTGTTAGGAAATGGTTTGGCAAAGATTTATCCTCGCCGACATGCCGTGCTGGCTGAAAACTTGATTGCCACCGGCGGCGCAGTGGTCTCAGAATTTCCGCTTTCAACGCCTCCGCTACCGCAACATTTTCCTCGCAGAAACCGTATTATCAGCGGACTGAGCAAAGGCGTGCTGGTGATTGAGGCGGCGTTGCGCAGCGGTTCGTTGGTGACGGCGCGCTGCGCGCTTGAACAGGGGCGGGACGTTTTTGCATTACCAGGCCCTATCGGTAGTCCGGGAAGCGAAGGAACGCACTGGTTAATTAAACAAGGGGCCACGCTTGTGACGACGCCGGAGGATATTCTGGAAAATTTGCAATACGGCTTACACTGGTTGCCAACTACGGCGGAAAATTCACTTTATTCACTAAATCAGGATGAGGCGGCATTGCCATTTCCTGAGCTCCTGGCTAACGTAGGAGATGAGGTAACACCTGTTGACGTCGTCGCTGAACGTGCCGGCCAACCTGTGCCAGCGGTAGTGGCTCAGCTACTCGAACTGGAGTTAGCAGGATGGATCGCAGCTGTACCCGGCGGCTATGTCCGATTAAGGAGGGCAAGCCATGTTCGACGTACTAATGTATTTGTTTGAAACATACATCCATAACGAAGCCGAGCTGCGCGTGGATCAGGACAGACTGGAGCGTGATCTCACCGACGCTGGGTTTGATCGCGAAGACATCTACAATGCGCTGCTGTGGCTGGAAAAACTCGCTGACTATCAGGATGGCCTCGCGGAACCCATGCAACTTGCTTCCGATCCTCTTTCAATGCGCATTTATACGGTTGAAGAGTGTGAAAGGCTTGATGCCAGTTGCCGGGGGTTCCTGTTATTCCTTGAGCAGATTCAGGTGCTAAACCTCGAAACACGAGAAATGGTGATTGAGCGTGTGCTGGCGCTGGATACCGCAGAGTTTGACCTGGAAGACTTGAAATGGGTTATTTTGATGGTGTTATTCAACATTCCGGGCTGTGAAAACGCCTATCAGCAAATGGAAGAATTACTCTTTGAGGTAAATGAAGGTATGCTGCATTGATAGGTGTTAATGCTGCATGAGTGAATATGGCTAAATCAGCACTGTTTTCGGTGCGTAAAAATGAGCCCTGCCCGCAGTGCGGGGCCGAACTGGTAATTCGCTCCGGGAAACATGGTCCGTTTCTCGGCTGTTCTCGCTATCCGGAATGCGATTATGTTCGTCCGCTGAAAAGTCAGGCGGACGGGCATATCGTTAAAATTCTGGAGGGGCAACTGTGTCCTGAGTGTGGCGCCGTACTGGTGCTGCGTCAGGGGCGCTTTGGCATGTTCATCGGATGCAGTCAGTATCCGCAATGTGAACATACAGTGGTTATTGATAAACCGGATGAAACGGCGATTGCCTGTCCAGCCTGCCAGCAAGGACATTTGGTCCAGCGCCGTTCTCGTTACGGAAAAATCTTTCATTCCTGCGATCGCTACCCGGAATGTCAGTTCGTCATTAACTTCACGCCGGTTGCGGGGGAATGCCCCGAGTGCCATTATCCGCTACTCATCGAAAAGAAAACCGCGCAGGGCGTGAAGCGCTTTTGCGCCAGTAAACAATGTGGAAAGCCGGTTCCGGTGGAATAAACAAGTGAATAATAACCTGCCAACAGGATCTATCGCCGCAGCGGTAGATCTCCTGAATAAAGAAAATGTCATCGCTTATCCAACAGAAGCCGTTTTCGGCGTCGGCTGCGATCCCGATAGTGAAACAGCCGTTACGCGCCTGCTGGCGTTAAAACAACGGCCCGTCGATAAGGGACTCATTTTGATTGCCGCCAGCTTTGAGCAGTTAAAACCTTATATTGATGACAGCATACTTACCGCCGCACAGCGTAAAGCGGTATTTGATTGCTGGCCCGGGCCGGTAACGTTTGTTTTTCCTGCGCCCGCGACAACGCCGCGGTGGCTCACGGGACGTTTTGATTCCCTGGCCGTTCGTGTTACCAACCACCCGCTGGTGGTCGCGCTATGCAATGCGTATGGCAAACCGCTGGTTTCCACCAGCGCCAATCTGAGCGGATTACCGCCATGCCGTACCGTTGAAGAGGTGCGTGCGCAATTTGGTGATGATTTTCCGGTGGTTGAAGGCGCAACGGGTGGGCGTTTAAATCCTTCAGAAATTCGCGATGCTCTGACGGGCGAACTGTTTCGACAGGGGTAATATGATGGAAACCTATGCTGTTTTTGGAAATCCGATTGCGCACAGCAAATCGCCATTTATTCATCAGCAATTTGCTCAGCAGCTAGATATTGTTCACCCCTATGGTCGCGTGCTGGCCCCTATTAATAATTTCATTAATACGCTTGATGCCTTTTTCGCGGCAGGGGGAAAAGGCGCAAACATCACAGTACCTTTTAAAGAGGAGGCGTTTGCGCGTTCGGATGAGTTAACGGAACGAGCATCGCTGGCGGGAGCCGTCAATACATTAAAACGGCTGGAAGATGGTCGTTTGCTTGGCGACAATACTGACGGTATCGGTTTATTAAGCGATCTCGAACGTTTAAATTTTATCCGCCCAGGATTGCGTATTTTGCTGATTGGCGCGGGCGGCGCATCCCGGGGCGTGCTGTTACCCCTGCTTTCTTTGGATTGCGCGGTCACTATCACTAACCGTACAGCTTCACGTGCCGAAGCGTTGGCGAAAATCTTTGCTCATACCGGCAGCGTTCATGCCACGGATATGGACAAGCTGGATGGTTGTGAGTTTGACCTGATTATTAATGCGACCTCCAGCGGCATACGGGGCGAAATCCCGGCGATTCCGGCGTCACTTATTCACCCTTCCCTCTGTTGCTATGACATGTTCTATCAAAAAGGGAATACGCCATTTCTCTCCTGGTGTGTACAACAGGGCGCAAAACGCTACGCAGATGGGCTGGGAATGCTGGTGGGGCAGGCTGCACATGCCGTTTTGCTTTGGCACGGTGTATTACCGCAGGTCGAGCCAGTGATTGAGCTGCTACAGCAGGAATTATTAGCGTGAACCAGGCCATACAATTTCCTGACCGCGAAGAATGGGATACTGCCGCCAGTGCTATCATCTTTCCCGCCCTGGTTAATGGGATGCAACTCACGTGTGCAATAAAAAAAGATGTACTGGCGTATCGCTTTGGTGGAGAAACAGCGGAGCAATGGCTGGCCATTTTTCGTGAGTATCGCTGGGACCTGGAAGAAGAGGCGGAAGCATTAATCCTGGCCCAGCAGGAAGACGATCACGGTTGGATATGGTTATCCTGGGAAAGATAGTCGTCTTTCCATTTTACATAGTTATTGGCGGAGTACTGCAGGCCCGATCTCTCAGCATCGCTCAGGGGGCGGATCTGTTTTACCGGACTGCCAAGATATAAATAGCCGCTTTCCAGCCGTTTGTGCTGCGGCACCAGGCTTCCAGCGCCAATCATTACGTCATCTTCTATTATCGCGCCATCCAGCACAATGGAGCCCATACCGACCAGTACGCGGTTACCGATGGTACAGCCGTGCAGCATAACTTTATGGCCAACGGTAACATCTTCGCCAATGATTAATGGGTTGCCGTGTGGATTGGATGGAGACTTGTGGGTTACGTGAAGAACGCTGCCATCCTGAATGTTCGTACGAGCCCCTATCGCAACGTAATTCACATCGCCGCGAATCACCACAAGCGGCCAGATCCCGATATCATCCGCCAGACGGACATCACCAATAACCACGCTGCTGGTATCGATCATCACGCGCTGACCGATTTCAGGAAAAAGATCCTTATAAGGACGTAATGTGTCAGACATGTCTACCTCATCATAAATGAATAGTCATGAAGACTTTGGTTGCTTTAACGGCGTTGTGCAAGGGGAGATAGCATCAAAAAATCGCCACTTTGCGCAGGAATGGAGCGAAAGGGATGAAAAATCAACAAACAGAAAAAAAGATCCAAAAAACGCTTGTGCAAAAAAATGGGATCCCTATAATGCGCCTCCATCGACACGGCGGATGTGAATCACTTCACACAAACAGCCGGTCGGTTGAAGAGAAAAATCCTGAAATTCAGGGTTGACTCTGAAAGAGGAAAG